>CAMFLD010000182.1 GCA_945957245.1 uncultured Flavobacterium sp.
GACAAACAGCCGCACATTGTGGTTCCTCATGAAACCCTTTACACTCTGTACATTTGCCTGGTACAATATAATAGATATCGTCAGAAATTGGAGTTTGTGCCGCATCAGCATCTATTTCAGTTCCGTCAGGAAGGATAACTTTTCCTCTTAGAGCCGTTCCGTCTTTATACCTCCAGTCGTCAGCACCTTCGTAAATTGCTGTATTTGGACACTCCGGTTCGCAAGCCCCGCAGTTAATACATTCGTCTGTTATAATGATTGCCATATTTGTAGTCTTAAAGTTAGCAGGCCTAAAATTTTAGAGCCAAAAGACAGCCAAAACCAATTTTCGACTTCCTACTTTTGACTTTCGACTAAATAAGCCCTATTTTTGCGCAAAATTACAATCAAAACAATTTATAAACAAATCTCTAAATGAATTCTAACACAAAATTATCGTTTGTCGAATTAGGGAAATTCCTCAGTCAGTTCAAAAAAGAGGAACAGATTCAACAGGCAGGTGTACTTTATAATGATTTGTATTTTGATAAATTCAGGGATTTGATTACACTTTCCCAATCCCACAATGGATGGTTTACACCGGAACAGGTTTATTTTGCTGTCCAGTCCTGGGCCGAAGCTTTACAGGAAACTAATCTGGACAAATGGCTGTCTGGATATAATTTTACTGCTAAAACACCAAAAACGTTAGGGTTAATATTGGCAGGAAACATCCCGATGGTGGGTTTTCATGATCTGTTATGTGTTTTGATTGCCGGGAACAAGGTTTTGATTAAAATGTCTTCCAACGATCAGCATCTGATTCAGTTTTTGGCCAAATACCTTATAAGTGTTCAGCCGGAGCTTAAAGATTACATCACTTTTACCGATGGCAAACTGGAAAATTTTGATGCTGTAATTGCCACCGGAAGCAATAATACTGCCCGTTATTTTGAGTATTATTTTAAAAACAAACCAAATATCATCAGAAAGAACCGGAATTCAGTTGCGGTTTTAAACGGACAGGAATCACATGAGGATTTGGTAAATCTTGGTGAAGATATTTTCAGGTATTTTGGTTTAGGATGCCGCAATGTTTCTAAACTATTTGTCCCTGAAGGTTATAATTTTGATGCCTTTTTTAAGGCCATGTATGAATATAAGGATGTTATTTTTTACGAAAAATACTCTAACAACTACGATTACAACAAAGCGGTATTCCTGATGAGTAATTTTAAAATATTCGATAACGAATTCCTGACACTCAAGGAAGATACCAGCTACGCCTCTCCTATTTCTTCGGTATTTTACGAATACTATACTGACATCAATACATTACAGCAAAAGCTTAAAGCAGATGCGGACCAACTTCAATGTGTCGTTTCCAATAATTTAGTTCCAAATTCGATTCCGTTTGGCAAAACCCAAAAACCGGAACTTTGGGATTATGCAGACCACGTAGACACACTGGAGTTCTTAATCTCTTTATAAAATTCACAACAATTGTTATAAACTATATCGTTTTCGTTAATAACATCAGCTAATTATTGCGGATTTCTAATCGCTTTTTAAATAGTGGTTTACGAAATTTGCAGCTCATTATTTAGAAAATCTGTTATCATGAAAAAACATAATTATAGCGCCGGACCGTGTATTTTACCACAAGAAGTATTTGAAAAATCAGCACAGGCTGTTTTGAATTTCAATAATTCCGGTTTGTCTATTCTGGAAATATCACACCGCAGTAAAGATTTCGTTGCCGTAATGGACGAAGTTCGTGCTTTGGTATTGGAACTTTTAGGTCTGGAAGGTAAAGGCTATCAGGCTTTGTTTTTACAGGGTGGTGCCAGTCTGGAATTTTTGATGGTTCCATACAACCTGATGAAAGAAAACGGAAAAGCGGCGTACCTTGACACGGGAACCTGGGCTAATAATGCTATTAAGGAAGCTAAATTATTTGGCGAAACGGTTGTTGTTGCTTCTTCTAAAGAGCAAAATTATAATCATATTCCAACGGATTACAGCATTCCTGAAGATGCAAATTATTTCCACTGCACCAGCAATAATACCATTTTTGGAACACAGATGAAATCGTTTCCGAAAACCAATGTGCCGATTGTTTGTGATATGAGTTCAGATATTTTCTCAAGAAGTTTAGACTTTTCGCAATTTGACTTAATCTATGCGGGAGCTCAGAAAAACATGGGAGCTGCCGGAGCTACATTAGTTGTGGTGAAAGAAGAAATCCTAGGCAAATCAGCAAGAACTATTCCAAGTATTTTGGATTATGAGAAACATATCAAAGCTGAGAGTATGTATAATACACCTGCGGTTTTTGCAGTTTATACGTGTCTTTTGACTTTGCAATGGCTTAAAAATCAAGGTGGAATTGCTGCCATTGAAAAAATCAACGAAGCAAAAGCGGAACTACTTTATAATGAAATCGACCGCAATCCTTTGTTTATAGGAACAGCTGATAAAAAAGACCGAAGCAATATGAACGCCACGTTCCTTTTGGTTGATGAAAAGAATCAGGAACTGTTTGACAAAATGTGGAAAGAAGCTGGAATCAGTGGCATTGCCGGACATCGTTCTGTTGGAGGTTACCGTGCTTCTATGTACAATGCACTTCCGTTAGAAAGTGTACAGGTGCTGGTTGACGTAATGAAGAAACTGGAAGAAGTGGTAAAACCAAACGAAGTAACGGTTTAAAAAAAGCCTAGCCCCGATTGCAGTGGCATCCTTTTTAAGGATTGGCCTGAGGAAGCGAAGGCACATCAATCCTTAAAAAGATATAACGGAAAGCGGGAAACTGCTCCTAAATTAATTTAAAAATTCAAAATTTATAATTCAAAATAATTATATGAAAGTATTAGCCAACGATGGGATTTCTAAAAGTGGAATCAAAGCTTTAGAAAAAGGTGGTTTTGAAGTTATTACTACTAAGGTAGCTCAGGAACAGGTAGCCAATTATATTAATGAGCACAAAATTGACGTAATTGTCGTTAGAAGTGCAACAAAAGTTCGTCAAGATATTATTGACAACTGCCCTAGCCTTAAGATTATAGGACGTGGTGGCGTTGGAATGGATAATATTGATGTAGATTATGCCCGCAGCAAAGGTCTTCACGTAATTAATACGCCGGCATCTTCCTCTGAAAGTGTAGCCGAATTGGTTTTTGCGCATTTATTTACTGGCGTTCGTTTCCTTCAGGATTCTAACAGAAATATGCCACTGGAAGGCGACAGTAATTTTGAAGGACTGAAAAAGGCTTATGCTAACGGGATTGAACTTCGTGGAAAAACACTAGGAATTATTGGTTTTGGACGCATCGGACAGGCTGTAGCTAAGATGGCACTTGGACTGGGTATGAAAGTAATTGCTGCCGATAAATTTGTACACAAAGCGGAAGTAAAAGTGGAATTTTATAATGGTCAGTTCATCAATGTGGAGTTTGAAATGGAGCCTCTTGAGGATGTTTTCAAACATTCTGATTTTATCACACTTCACGTTCCGGCTCAGGATGGTTATGTAATTGGCGAGTCTGAATTTGGGCTAATGAAAGATAATGTGGGTATTGTAAACTGTGCCCGTGGCGGTGTTATTGATGAAGTGGCTCTGGTAGCTGCTTTAGATTCCGGAAAAGTATCTTTTGCCGGATTGGACGTTTTTGAAAACGAGCCTACTCCTGAGATTCAGATATTGATGCATCCAAAAATTTCTTTAACCCCTCACATCGGGGCGGCAACCCTTGAAGCTCAGGATCGTATCGGTACTGAATTAGCCGAACAGATAATCAGCCTTTTAAAAGCTGAGAAAGTTTAAATAGCATTTTCTAATTAGGATTATTTGACTACATTTATTCTAATTTTAAAAAACTAAGACATGTTTGAACAATTAACCGAACTAGTAAAACAATTTGGTGGTGATGCCGTAGTAAACAATCCAGCGGTACCAAATGAGCATAATGAGGCTGTAATGAGTGAAGCCAGTACTTCTATCCTTGACGGACTGAAGGAAATGGTTGCCAATGGAAATGCGAAAGGTTTAGCCAGTTTGTTCCATGGTGATAATGCTTCTGATGCTTCTAATCCTGTGGTACAGCAATTAACCGAAAAATTATCGGGGAGCCTTGGTGAGAAATTTGGATTGAGCAGCGACGACGCTTCTAATGTAGCAGGTGGTTTGATTCCGAAAGTTTTGGGCTCACTTATTGGCAAAGCAAAAGACCCAAATGACAGCAGTTTTAAGGTTTCTGACATTATTCGTGCAATTACCGGAGGAAATTCCTCTCAGGGCGGTGGCATTATGGATGCTATTTCAAAATACGGCAGCCAGTTTGGTTTAGACCAGGATGGTGATGGTCAGGTAGGAATCAGTGATGCTGTTGCTGCTGTTACCAAAAAGTCAGGTGGTTTTGGCGGATTACTCGGGAAACTCTTTGGCAAATAAAAACCAATTATAATTTTAAACAGAAACCATGCACTCCGCATGGTTTTTTTATTGTTAAAATTGAGACAGTTAACCTTGGTTTTTTGTAAATTTATAGGTCAAATTTTGTTGCCATGAAAAAGCTTATTATTCCGTTGCTTTTACTTATTGCTTTGGCATCCTGTCATTTTGATAAGAACATTACCACCAAAGCCAATACACCGGACAAAAAAGTAACCGATGCGGTGAGAATTGCTAATGACTCTCTGGAATATGAAGTAGTAATTATTGATCCGGGATTTAATAGTTGGCTTTTGAGTCAGGCAAAACCCAGAGGTTTTTACTCTGAGAATTATTTGGAGAACCGAAATCAGATTTACGTAAGAGAATGGAACAATCGGGCACTTCAGCCGCAACGATATCAGGGATTATATGGAATGCAGATTGATTATGACCCGAAAATCCACTACGGATACGAAGTAAACTACCTTCTTTACAATTACATGGTTTATTATCAAATTACCAACCGTCAACAATTTGCAGGATTTGTTCCAAGACCATAAATTGACTAGATTTGTGGAACTTTAGCAATTATGGCAAATTTTAAGGAACGTTGGAATATTAAATCAAACTGGCAATTATTCGTCATAATTGTTGTATTTGCTGTTACCGGCTCTACAGCCGGATATCTTTCCAAACCTATTTTAAAAGCCTTAGGCGTTAGCCGTGACAATCCTTGGGAATATTGGATTCTTTATATCGTGATTATCTTTCCCGTATATCAGGTTCTGTTAGTTCTATTTGGATTTATTTTCAGGCAGTTTCCTTTTTTCTGGGCGTTTGAAAAGAAAATGCTGCGTGCCTGCCGCCTCGGATTTATTGCTGATTGGTTTGAGAAAAAATAAAAGTTTACTTTGTAAAAACTCATTTGATGATTACTGCCAAAAACATTCATAAATACTACAACGAACTTCATGTCCTAAAGGGCGTCGACCTTCATATTGAAAAGGGAGAAATCGTATCTATAGTCGGAGCTTCCGGTGCCGGAAAAACAACCTTGCTTCAAATTCTGGGAACTTTGGATACACCAAAACAACAATCTGATACATCACTTGAAATAAATAATGATAATATTTTGATAATGAAAGATAAAGCTTTGTCAAAATTTAGAAATTCTCATTTGGGTTTTATCTTTCAGTTTCACCAATTGCTTCCAGAGTTTACCGCTTTGGAAAACGTGTGCATTCCGGCTTTTATTGCTAATAAAGACAAGAAGGAAACTGAAACAGAAGCCAAAAGATTGTTGGATTACCTTGGGCTATCACACAGGATTAATCACAAACCCAATGAAATGTCGGGCGGTGAGCAGCAAAGAGTTGCTGTAGCCAGAGCTTTAATCAACAAACCTGCGGTAATTTTTGCCGATGAACCTTCAGGAAATCTGGATACGGCATCAGCGGAAAATCTGCATCAGCTTTTTTTTAAACTGCGGGATGAATTTGGACAAACCTTTGTCATTGTTACCCATAATGAAGAATTTGCCAACATGGCCGACAGGAAACTGGTCATGAAAGACGGAGTAATAGTATAGCCGGTTATGATACTAATAGCACTCAGTTGGTTTTACATTCTTTTTACCGCTCTTACTTTTGGAGCTGTCTCTTATACACATCTCCGAGCCCACGAGACCGAGGCTGATC
>CAMFLD010000183.1 GCA_945957245.1 uncultured Flavobacterium sp.
ATCTACACACTGCATATCGTCGGCAGCGTCAGATGTGTATAAGAGACAGTTTTGATGGTTATATTATGAATCCCAAAATACTTTTTGCACTTCAGTTATCTTTTGCGCCAGGTGATGTTGGACCAACAAAAGATGGGCAAAATCTAAATGTAATAAGGGATGCAGTTGTTTATTATAGGCCAAACAAGCATTGGAGTCTGGCGTTTGGACAGACTAAGCTTCCGGGAAATAGGCAAACTGTAAATTCTTCGGGTGCACTTCAGATGACCGACAGAACGATTAATAATTACAAGTTCTCTATAGACCGTGATTTTGGTTTTCAGGCACATTATCTAAATGAAAAACCGGATAAATTCTCTTATAATATCAAAACTGCACTTTCCGGTGGTGAAGGACGTAACCAAACTGGAAAAGCAGATGACGGAGTGGCTGTTACGGGAAAATTAGAATTATTGCCTTTTGGAGCTTTTACTAAAGACGGAACCAATTTTGAAGGAGATATTCAAAGGGAGAAGAAACCAAAATTGTTACTTTCCGGTGCATTCCAGCAGAACAACCATGCCCGAAGAACTCAGGGAGAAACAGGCAATGACCTATTTGCCACAAGGACTATGAAGTCAGTTTTACTGGATGCGATGTTTAAATACAGGGGCTGGGCAGCCATGATGAGTTATATGTCGAGAACAACGAATGAAAATGCAATCACCATTAATCCATTAGACATTAGCCAGACCAGCTATGTCTATATAGGGAACGGATTTGACTATGAATTGAGTTATCTGTTAAGGTCGAATTATGAGTTTACGGGAAGGTATTCCATCCAGAAGGCAGGAGAGGATATTCATGCATTGACTCCCAATACCAAAGAATACAGTCTAGGTGTTACCAAGTACATTTGGGAACATGCTTTCAAATTACAGAGCGAACTCACTTTTGATACTTTGGATTATTTTGACGGCACTACTAAAAACAACTGGTATCTTAGATTTCAAGTAGAAATAGGAATATAATTTGGGTTTTGTTTAACAGCTTTAAGTGATTTTATTTTTTAATTTTAGTAATTACTAAAACAAATAAACCATGAAAAATTTACTACCTTTTTTATTGCTTTTCGGATTGTTTGCTTCGAAAATGAGTGCACAAACAACAGTTGAATACAAGGACGGAAGTCAGGTTTTAAGTGGAATTGCATTCAAACCTTCCCAACCTTTAAAGAATTATCCCGGGATATTGATCCTTCCGGCCTGGATGGGTATTGACGATCATGCTAAAGATAGTGCAAATCGATTGGCAAAATTAGGCTTCACAACTTTTGTGGCAGATATTTACGGGGTTGATAAAAGGCCATCCAATTACAGCGAGGCGGGACAAAAAGCAGGTTATTTCAAGAAAAATATCAAGGAATATCAAATGAGGATTCAGTTGGCTTTGGATCAATTGATAAAACAGGGCGCCAATCCGGATTTTATTGTTGTGATTGGTTACTGCTTTGGAGGAACAGGTGCCATTGAAGCGGCACGTACGAATATGAAAGTAAAAGGAATTGTATCATTTCACGGTGGTTTAGGAAGGGATGCTGCCCGAACAATTGAGCCTATAAACCCAAAAGTACTGGTACTGCACGGAGCGGATGACCCTTATGAATCTAAAGAGGAAATAGATGCTTTTCAAAATGAAATGCGCACTGCTAAAGCAGATTGGCAGATGGTTTATTATGCCAATGCGGTTCATTCATTTACCGATAAAAATGCCGGTAACGACAATTCAAAAGGAGCGGCTTACAATGCCAAAGCCAATGAACGGTCATGGCTGGCGATGTTGACTTTTCTGCAAGAAATTTTATAAGAATTACGAATTACGAATTACGAATTACGAATTACGATTTTTTTTAAATAACTTATCAATTATGATTCATATCCCATAATTAAAACTTACATTTGCATCGAGGATCCTGAATAAGGAGTTACACCTCACCGCAATAGCCGATCGCTCCAGATTGGCTTTTGTATTTTTATAAAATGACGAAAGCCCAAATCTGCTTGCAGTTTTGGGCTTTCTTTTTAATAATTTGTGATTCGTAATTAATTCTCTTCTTTCTGACCCATCATCATTAGGTAGGCTTTTAGGAAACGGTCGATGTTTCCGTTCATTACGCTTTCTACATCGCTGGTTTCTTCGCCGGTACGGACGTCTTTTACCAGTTTGTAGGGTTGCATTACGTAGTTACGAATTTGCGAACCCCATTCGATTTTCATTTTGCCTGCTTCGATATCGGCTCTTTGTGCCTGACGTTTTTTTAATTCGATTTCGTACAACTGCGAACGTAACATTTGCATAGCACGTTGTCTGTTATCCTGTTGCGAACGGGTTTCGGAGCACTGTATCTGGATTCCGGTGGGTTTGTGTACTAATTGTACTTTGGTTTCCACCTTGTTTACGTTTTGTCCTCCTGCGCCACTGGAACGGGAAGTTGTGATTTCGATATCGGCCGGGTTGATATCGATTTCGATACTGTCGTCAACTAATGGATAAACATATACGGAAACGAAAGAAGTATGGCGTTTGGCGTTACTGTCAAAAGGTGAGATACGTACGAGTCGGTGGACTCCGTTTTCGCCTTTGAGGTAGCCAAAGGAATAATCGCCTTCGAACTCGAGTGTTACGGTTTTGATTCCGGCAACATCGCCTTCCTGAAAGTTGAGTTCTTTGATTTTGTAGCCTTCTTTTTCGCCCCACATCAGGTACATACGCATGAGCATTGAGGCCCAGTCGCAGCTTTCGGTACCTCCGGCACCAGCGGTTATTTGTAACACGGCACTCATACTGTCTCCTTCGTCCGAAAGCATGTTTCGGAATTCGAGGTTTTCAATATGGGTATTGGCCAGTTCAAACTGGTGGTCGAGTTCTTCTTCGGTGGCATCACCGTCTTTGAAAAATTCGTAGGTAATTTGTAGTTCTTCGGTCAGGCTTTCGGCTTTTTGAAAGTCTTCTACCCATTTCTTTTTGGAGCGCAGGTCACGTACAAGCGCTTCGGCTTCCTTGGCGTTATTCCAAAAATCCGGGGCGAAGGTTTTTTCTTCCTGATTGGTAATTTCTATGAGTTTGGCATCGATGTCAAAGATACCTCCTCAACGCACCAAGGCGTTCTACAATACCTTTAATTTGTTCGGTATTTGTCATAAATAATGTAGTTTTGTAGTTACGATTGAACCTAGCCCCGATAGCAGTGGATATCCTTTTTTGTTTTTGAAAATGCCTCTCGTGTAATGCATTGGGCGAAAAACAAAAAAGATTGGAACGTATAGCGGGATGAGCTTCAAATAAATATTAATGCGAAAGTAAGCTATAGAATCAGAATATGGAAATAAATTTAATCAGCGATACGGTTACCAAACCATCTCCAGACATGTTAAAGGCGATGTTTACTGCAAAAGTTGGGGATGATGTTTTTAAGCAGGATCCTACGGTAAATGAGTTTGAACGATTGGTTGCTGATTTATTTGGGAAGGAGGCTGCTTTGTTTTTTCCGACTGGAACTATGGCGAATCAGACAGCAATTAAGTTGAATACAAACCCTGGAGACCAGATTATCTGTGATAAGTGGTCGCACATTCATTTGTATGAATCGGGAGGTGCTTCGGCTAATAGCGGGGTTAACTTTAACCTGCTTGATGGTACCCGTGGGATGATTACGGCGGAGCAGGTGAGAAGCGGAATTAATGATCCTGAGTTTTATCATACGCCATTGTCTAAAATGGTGAGTATTGAGAATACGACTAATAAGGGTGGTGGAGCCTGTTATGATTTGGAGGAATTGAAGAAGATAAAAGAGGTTTGCACCGAACATAACCTGAAATATCATTTGGATGGCGCGCGGTTGTGGAATGCTGTTGTTGCTAAAAGACAGCATCCGAAGCAGTTTGGGGAATTGTTTGATACGATTTCGGTTTGTTTTTCGAAAGGTCTTGGTGCGCCAATAGGTTCGGTTTTGATATCAGATAAGGAAACCATTCATCGTGCTATGCGTATCCGAAAGATATTTGGAGGTAATTTGAGACAGTCGGGTTATCTGGCTGCGGCCGGAATTTTTGCGCTCAAGCATAATGTAAACCGTTTGGTTGATGATCATAGACGGGCTAAAGAGCTGGCAGATGTCTTGTCAGGTTTGCCCTGGGTGGAACGGGTTGAGGCGCCGGAAACCAACATTCTTATCTTTGAAGTAAGAAAATCGTTGGATGAGAAAACGGTCATTGAGAAGCTTAAGTCCAAGAAAATACTAATTAGTTCGATGGGGCAGGGGAAACTGCGTATGGTCACGCATCTTGATTACAAGCAGGTACATCATGAATATGTTTTGGAACACTTAGGAAAGGTTATTTTCTAAGCGTTACTCTATCTAAGATTTTGCGTTTTTGGAAAATTACATGAATTTATCCATTCCCGGAATGTTTGGCATTCCTTCTTTGGCAACAGCCGCTAATTCCAATTCGTTGATGTTGGTTGCTTTTTCAATGGCTTTATTTATAACAAGAACCAAGTAATCTTCGAGTTGTTCTTTGTCTTCAAGAAGGCTGTCATCTACTTCAACTGATTTTATTTTGCGGTTGGCCGTAATGGTTACTTTAAGTAGTCCGTCATTACTTTGTTCGTCAATAAGAACGGTATCTAAACGCTGTTTTGTGGCTTCAATTTTTTGTTGGGTTTCTTTTAATTTACCCATCATGTTCATCATGTCTCCAAACATAGTCGTAATGTTTTTAAGTTGCCAAAAATAGTGAAAAAATGCTTTTATTCTACTGGGAGGTAGATCTTCATGGTTCCTTTTTTAAAGACAGCATCATCTAAATGCCCCATTTTTTTTCTGTCGGAGGTGATTAAGTGCATGTGCAGAAAAGTATCGTGATGGGTGAAGATAGCTTTGTGTTGTGTTGAAAAGAATCCGATTATGTCTGACAGCTCATCGGTTAGATTGTAGGTTACCTGTCCGGTATGTGCTTCATCCGGGGAGCTAACTTTGGTTCCTGTCGGCAGATTTACAACGTGGATTGTTGCCTGACTGATAGTTCCGGAAAGTTTAAACAAAAAAGGCCTTTTTGCTGTTTTTGTGATAATGTCAAGGTATTTTTCGAGTTGGTTTACAGTTTGTATGCTATCGGGTAAAGCCTGTTCTGTCCATTTGGAAATATTTTTATAGCCAAAGAACGGAGCTTTGATGTTGTAAGTTTCTTCCACTTTCATTTCTGTTGGAGATGCCACTATTGATTTATATGATTTTCCGTCTATGATCAGGACTTCTCCTTTGAGGTATTCTACAGGTCCCAGTCCATATAAATGTGTTTTCTCTTTAATGGTATCTAAAGCGATTGTTCCGTGGAGCTGCCCTTTCCACATAACGTTTTTCATAGCTCCGACAATGGTTACATTATCTGCGTTTGATTGTGCGATAGTTTGGGCAAGGCTAAGTGTAAAAAGTGTGGAGAGGAGGAGGGTTTTGTGTTTCATACTGCTTATCAGATATTGTATCTAATGTGAGGTATATAAGTTTACTTCACTTAACTGTTAACTCAAAAACACATAGTAAAGCAATACCCAAACGCCAATAAAAAACAACCCGGGATAGACGGTAGACTTTAAATTGTTTTTAAGATCTTTTTTTATAAAAGCCAGATAAAGTATGTATAAAACGAATAGAATTATCATCACAGGGAAAGCATACAGTCTCATTTCTTTACATTTAAATATTTAGGTTAATTTACAAAGATGATTTGCTTCTACTAAGATAGTTGTTTTTTATCATTATTGAAAATTACAGATACCAACTTTGTTTTCTAAAAACTTATAATATCTACTATTTAGGATTTTGTTCAAACTCCTCATCGATATCTTCCCGCAAATCATAAAGCAGCCATTGTTTTTTCAGGATGGATTTGCGTTTTTTTTGTAATAACTCCAGAAAATCCTTAACTCCAACAGGTTCATTGCCGTTTCCATGGATTAATACAATGTCTCCGTTTTGGGCAGTTTGACCTTTGGCAAGCCAGGCATCACTGCCTATG
>CAMFLD010000184.1 GCA_945957245.1 uncultured Flavobacterium sp.
ACCGTTCCTGAAATATAGAAAAATGCTCTGTAAAGCCTTCAATATGCGCTTTGTTGAGTAGTTTTCCAATTTCACTTGTGGGCGAACTCTGTAAGCAGTAATAGTTTTCCTGATTGTCGTCCAGAAGATTATAATCCACTTCCAGATAAGGCATAGCATCTATTACCGCTTGAGGTGTATTGATGATTTTGTATAGGGCAATATCTTCGTGGTAAAAAGCCTCCACGAGTGCAACTTCCACTAAAAAGGTGTTTCTGTTGATACCGGGTTCGGCAAAGTGAGTCTGGTCGTTGAAATACTGCGAAAGCTCCTGGTTATTGTAAAACAGGTTGTCTTTGAATTGTACTACCAAGTGTGGTCGACAGATACCTCTTTTAGTCATGGTAACCCAGCGTGTGTCAAAGTTTATCTGGCGCAGCAGGTTGATGATGTTTTGAAAATCATTCGGATTGGTAACATTGGCGTAGCGCTTTTGATTGGTTAGTTCCAATGGATAACAGCTTTCAAAAAACTGCGCCTGCTCGGCATTTAGAAACGGAAAGATATCGGTAAGGTAAATTCCGTTATCGATGGATTTGAAAATCCCGGCTTCGGTTTTGAGATTGTGTGCTACCGAAAGAATGAAACCATTTCCGATATGAAATGCACAAATGTTATTTTCAAAATGACGCCTGTGCGGTTCTTCCCGGTTCTGAATCCACATAATGCGGAAAAGCGGTGATGTCTGTTCGTGTGTCAGTTCTAGTTGTTTATGGAGTTTAGCATTTGCCATGATCTGAAAAAGTTTGATTAAAGTAAATAAAGGGTTGATTATCTCTTTCGGCTTAATTTTTCCCCTGCCAGTATCAGTAAAAATCCGGCTATATAGGTTAGATAATCCGTCCATTCGAAGGACATTCCGAGGATAATCCGAAGGGCTTTATTCTGAATTCCCAGCTTTTCTACAAAATTAAAATATTGCAGGGTTTCAACTGTGATGCCTATCATCAATACAAAAATTGCTGTGGGCATTACTTTGGTATTGAAAAAGGATTTTATGAAAACATACATCAGTACGATACAGAGTACATCGCCCATATAAGGTCTGATGAAGGCATCCCGCACATAAAGCGCTATGAGTATTTCGATGAGCAACACTAGGGTAAAAAGCCCGAAGTAGGTTTTATTGAAGGTTGGTTTCAGGTTCAAAGTTAGGTGATTGAAATTGGAAAGTTTTAAAAGTTCTCAGCCATTATTAGCTAGGCTAATATACAAATTTTCAGTTTCGGTGCGCTAAAGGATTAGTTCATGAAAAAGGGGCTTAAAATCTCTAAATTTTAACTATAAACCTTCAACATTTTACGCTACTTTTGTATCACTTTTTTAAAACCACATTCCAACTTTATGGAAAAGAAAATATACTCCATTTTATTCTCTACCCGCTTAATGGCAATTTTATTTCTGGCTTTTGCCATTGCCATGGCAACCGGAACCTTCATAGAAAGCGCTTATAATACTGAAACTGCCCGTATTTTGATATACAACACCTGGTGGTTTGAGGCGATTATGGGAATTTTTATGATTAATTTCCTTGGGAATATCAAACGTTATCAATTATACAAAAAGGAAAAATGGGCTTCGCTGACGCTGCACCTGGCATTCATATTTATCATTGCCGGAGCTTTTATTACAAGATACATCAGTTATGAGGGAATGATGCACATCCGTGAAGGGGAAAGTGGCAACCAATTCCTTTCGGAAAAGACTTATCTTACTGTTTTTGTAGACGGAATTCATGATGGTAAAATGTCAAGGCTTATTGTTGAAAAACCGTTATTGCTTTCTCCGGTCACAAATAATCATTTCAAAATCAGCAAAAAATTTGATGTTATTCCTTATGAGATAGAATATAAGGATTTTATGCTCGATGCCAAGGAAACGATTAAGGACGATCCTAATGGTAGTGTTTACCTGAAACTGGTAGAAGCAGGAGGCGGAACCCGTCACGAGCACATGATTAAGGAAGGAGAGGTGCTGGACATTCATAATATCCTGTTTGCCCTAAATAAACCAACCAAAGGAGCAATAAATATTGATACAAAAAACAATACCATTACATCGCCTTTTGAAGGACAGTTTATGCGAATGGCTGATAAGTTTCAGGGGGCAGTTGAAAAAGACAAGGTACAGCCGCTGATGTACCGTTCGCTTTATAACGTAGGCGGTGCTCAATTTGTAATTCCGGATCAGCCTAAAAAAGGAATCAAAACTTTTATGGCGAGTGGTAAGTTCAAAGAAAAGAAAGGAACCGATGCTGTTACTATTATCCTAAGAGCGGAGGGGAAAGAACATGAAATTACACTTACGGGTTCTAAAGGAGCTCAGGGTGAACCTAAGGTTATAAAAACCGGAAAACTGGAATTTACATTAAGCTACGGAAGTAAAGTTTACACGTTGCCGTTTTCAGTTCATCTGAATGATTTTATTGGTAAAAAACAGCCGGGAACTGAAAAGAATTTTGCTTCTTTTGAAAGTAAGGTAACTGTAGGTGACAGTACCGGTAAATTTGATTACCGCATTTATATGAATCATGTATTAGATCACAAAGGTTATCGTCTTTTTCAGGCTTCTTTTGACCAGGATGAAAAGGGAACAGTACTTTCTGTAAGTCATGATTTTTGGGGAACTAATATTACTTATGTTGGTTATTTCCTTTTGTTTATTTCATTGATGGCAATATTGTTTGTTAAAGGTTCCCGTTTTAGTGATTTGAAACGTAAGCTGGATAATGTTCAGAAGAAGAAATCTAAAATTGCCACATTAATTATTTTATTTCTTTCTTTTAATGCGTTAGGGCAAAATCATGACAATCATAAAGATAAGCCTATTACACAAAAGCAGATTGATTCCATTATCACCAAATACAAAGTTGCCGAAAAGAATGCGGCTCAATTTGGAAGATTGGTGATTCAGGATGTGGGTAGGATGAAGCCTATCAATACGTTTTCATCGGAGTTATTGCGTAAAGTGCACCATGCAGATACATTCAACGGAATGAACTCGGATCAGGTGTTTATTTCGATGACGCAGTTCCCGCAGCTTTGGTTTGAAACGGAAATGATTTACATCAAAAAAGGAAATGACAGTATTCGTAAGATATTAGGTATTCCGGCAAAGCAGGAATATGCAGCTTTAAGATCGCTTTATGATACCAGAGGAAATTATAAACTGGAGCCTTATGTGGTAGAAGCACGTCAGGCGGCAAATCCTGACCAGTTCCAAAAGGATTTTATTGCTTTGGATGAAAAGCGTGAGCTTATGGGAATGGCTTTGAGCGGCCAAATCCTAACTATTTTCCCAATCCCAAAGGATTCCAATAATAAATGGATTTCTTATCTTGACGTGAGCCATCCAACCGGAACGGCTCTGGATACGATCAGGCTCGCACTTCCGGCTTATCTTGAAGCGGTGGTTAAAGCAAGTCAGGATAATAATTACACTATGGCGAATACTTATTTGGTAGGTATTGAAAATTACCAGAAAAAATTCGGTAGTACCGTTCGCCCATCTGATAAAAAGATTGATTCGGAAATCCTGTATAATAAATGTGATGTATTGCAAAAACTGCCTTACTGGTATCTTACAGCAGCAGCTTTGATGTTTATGTTTGTTATCATCCAAATCTTTACTGACCGAAAATGGATAAGGGTTATTATCAACGGAATGCATCTCATCATCGGATTGTTATTTGTGATCCACACTATTGCTTTGATTTTCCGTTGGTATATTTCAGGACATGCACCTTGGAGTAATGCTTATGAAGCTATTGTTTATGTGGCCTGGTCGACTATGTTCTTCGGATTGGCATTTGCCTGGCCTAAGCGCAAGCCTTCGTTTTCTTTCCGATACATTTTTGATTCGGTTTTCGGTTTGTTTTTCAAGAGCAAATCTAAGCTCACTGTCGCTTCGTGTGCGTTTGTAGCTGCTATGATATTAACTGCAGCTTATGCGAATTGGATTGATCCACAGATTGGAAACCTACAGCCCGTACTGGATTCTTATTGGCTTATGATTCACGTTGCGGTAATTGTGGCCAGTTATGGTCCATTTGCTGTGGGAATGATACTTGGATTCATTTCCCTGCTATTAATGTTGTTTACAACTAAGGAGAATAAGTCAAAAATGGAACTGCATATCAAAGAACTTAGTATCATTAATGAAATGGCACTAACGGTTGGATTGGTTATGCTTACCATTGGGAACTTCCTTGGCGGGCAATGGGCCAATGAAAGCTGGGGAAGATACTGGGGTTGGGATCCTAAAGAGACTTGGGCATTAATTAGCATTATGGTCTATGCGTTTGTCATCCATGCCCGTTTTGTTCCGGCTATGCGCAACAAATGGTTGTTTAACTTAATGTCAATCTATGCGTTCCTATCAATTTTGTTTACTTATTACGGAGTGAATTTCCACCTAACCGGATTGCACTCGTATGCAAGTGGTGAGGCCAAATCGTTAGACTGGATTTACTACTACATAGGGATTGTAACGCTTTATGGAGGTATTACGCTACCGAAATACCTGAAGTATTACAAGAAAAAATAAGAAGCAACTTTAGATTTTTCCTAAAGCATACAGCTGTTCCATTGTTGGAGTAGGGCTTCCGCCTTTTGGTTCCAAGGTAATTCCGAAAGCTTCAGCATCTCCTGTTTTTTCAACGGCAAATACTTTACTGTTATTGCTGTTAAAGTCAGCCAGCATTCCGATACTTGTTGGTGTTAACTGAGGCTGTAGTTTAAGCGACCAAATTTGATATTCCTTGCCTTCCGGAGGTGTTGGTAATCCGCTGGCATCTACATAGACTTTCTGGGTTTGTTTGTTCCAATAAATTTTGGCTTTGGCTGTAGGAGCTGCAGCCTGTCCGGCAAGAGCTACCACAGTATTGGCATCATCACGCACTACATTTAAGATATTTTCTGTGGCTTTGTTTTTGGCCTCAAGAGTAGCAACAGTAGTTTCCAGTTTTGATTTTTCCTTATCGATATCAGCTACTTCTTTATGAGCAGCATCGAGTTTTGTATATTGGTAGCCAATGCCAATAAGCAATAGTACTGCTGCGGCCCAACCGATGTAAGTTGCCCGGTTGCTTCCTGCTTTGAGTTGGACTACTTTACTGTGTTTCAGTTCCAGTTCGGCTTTGATTTTTTCAAACTGGCTGTGGGAAATGAAAGGAGAGAAGCTTGAAGAAAGGTTTATAATTGCCTTTTCAATAGCGATAATTTCTTCCTTGATTTCCGGATTTTTATTGGCCATAGCATTAACTTCATCGTTTTCAGCCTCATTTAGTAAGCCGTAAACATAAAGTTCCAATATTCCTGATTCTATATATTCTTTACTTTCCATTACAATTTTAAAAAATTACGTAGGTCATTCATGCACATTCGATTTTGGGTCTTGACAGTTCCTAAAGGAATTTCCAGCTCTTCTGACGCTTCCTGCTGGGTAAATCCTTTAAAGAACAATAAGTCTATCAACTGAATGCATTTGGGCTTGAGTTTTTTGACAAATTCCCTTAACCCGATGCTGTCTATCCTGTTAGTGAGCTTATTGCTGTCTTCAACCAGATGTACGAAATTATCGGAGGAGAGGTTTTTTTGGCTGTTGTTAAAACCCTTGGATCGGAGCTTGTCGATAGCCGTATTTCGGGTAATATTGAGCATCCAGGTGTACAATCGTCCTTTACTCTGATTGTAGGTCTCAATGTTTTTCCAAATCTTGACAAAAGATTCCTGAAGAACATCTTCAGCTTCTTCCCGGTCTTTGATAAGGTTGCATATTACGGCGAAAAGGCTTTTGGAATACATATCATAAAGCATGGTAAATGCTTTTTCTTCTTTTCTCAAAAGCAAGGGTAGAATCTCTTCCTGGGTCATAACATTTTTTTTAACAAGGGTAAATTTAAAGAAACAATTTTCAGAATCCTATTTTTTGAAAGAATTTCATCACCGAAGAAAAACTTAAGGCATGACAAATAGACGTTTTTTCTGATTAGAAATAGATTCCATCTTCCA
>CAMFLD010000185.1 GCA_945957245.1 uncultured Flavobacterium sp.
GAATATTGTTCGTGTGCCTTCAAATCGAAATCAGTTCTTGAATGAATTCCTTCTAATTCTTTGAAACCAAATGGAAAATTGAATTCGATATCAGCAGCAGCATTGGCATAATGTGCCAGTTTTTCGTGGTCATGGAATCTATAATTCTGGTTTCCTAAACCTAGCGATAAATGCCATTTCAAACGGGTTTCTTTCCAGTACTCATACCATTTCATTTCCTCTCCCGGTTTCACAAAAAACTGCATTTCCATTTGTTCAAATTCTCTCATACGGAATATAAACTGACGGGCTACAATTTCATTACGGAAAGCTTTTCCGGTTTGGGCAATTCCAAATGGAACTTTCATTCTACCCGTTTTCTGAACATTCAGGAAGTTTACGAATATTCCCTGTGCCGTTTCCGGACGAAGGTAAAGATCCATTGCATTTTCAGCAGAAGCACCCAGTTTTGTTCCAAACATAAGATTAAACTGCTTCACATCGGTCCAGTTTCTGGAGCCGGTTTCCGGGTCAGCAATTTCTAATTCATCGATTAGGTTTTTGACATCTTCTAAATCGCCATTTCCTAAGGAACGCCCCATTCTTTCCAGAATTTCTCTTTCCTTGGAAAGATATTCCATTACTCTTGGATTAGTGGTTCTGTATTGCTCTTCATCAAAAGCGGCACCAAAACGCTCACGTGCTTTTTCGATTTCTTTTTTGGCTTTAAGGTTTAATTTTTCGGCATAATCCTCAATTAAAACGTCAGCCCTGTATCTTTTCTTGGAATCTTTGTTGTCAATCAATGGATCATTGAAAGCATCTACGTGGCCAGAAGCCTTCCAGGTTGTGGGATGCATCAAAATTGCTGCGTCAAGTCCAACAATATTGTCGTGCATCTGAACCATGGCTTTCCACCAATATTCCCTAATATTTTTCTTTAATTCTACACCGTTCTGAGCATAATCATACACTGCGCTCAAACCATCATAGATTTCGCTGGACGGAAATATAAATCCGTATTCCTTTGCGTGCGAAACTACATTCTTAAATAAATCTTCTTGTTTTGCCATAATGCTGCAAAAATATAAAAACCGATTTTAAAAAAAACTCTAAAAATCAATTAGAAATCAATTTTTTTATATTTTTATGTAAGAAAATTTTGTTTTTATGTTGAAACACCTCTTAAATGTATTTTTCCCGAAGTCATGTCCGGGCTGTGATTCCTTTTTATTGAGTAATGAAAATGTGATCTGCACCCAATGCAGGCATGACCTTCCTATGACCAATCACCTCAATATAAAGGATAATGAAATCCTTCAGAAATTCTATGGAAGAGTGCCTCTTGAACATGGTTCAGCTTTACTTTATTTCCATAAAAAAGGAATTGTACAGCAAATGATTCATCGGTTAAAGTATAAAGATCAGGAAGAAATAGGTGAAATTATGGGTATTTGGTATAGCGCCAAACTAAAAGGTTTAGAGCAAATTAAAGATATCGATTATATCATTCCTGTTCCATTGCATAAAAAACGGCTACGGGAACGTGGCTATAATCAGGTGGAAGCTTTCGGCAAAGCACTTTCCGCCAATCTTGGCATTACATACGACAATAAGCTTTTACACAGGAAACTATATACCCGAACACAGACCAAAAAAGATTTATTAGGCAGAGCTGATGTAATAACTACTGTTTTTGATGTCAATTATTCTGAGATTCATACCGGAAAACATTTTCTTGTTATTGATGATGTAATTACAACAGGTGCTACTCTTGAAGCCTGCAGTAGGGCTATTTTAAAAATACCTAACGCCAAAATTAGTATTGTTTGTATTGCTATGGCTCAGGGATAATGTGAATGAAAGAGCGGAAATCATCAATAGTGAAAACAGCTTCCTGGGTTCCCATCACTTTAGCGGCAGTAACACTAATCTTTGCTATTACTTATAGTGAGCCAAATGTTGGTGCCGGAATGACTTTCCCTAATTGAGTCAGAAATGGAATCAGCAAATTTGATTGTTAAGTTTCACAAAAAACATTTCATTCCAACTAAATATAATTGTTATTTTGTGCTTTGAAATAAAAGCAGTATGCCAAAAACGATTTTCAGGTTAGTTTGTTTGTTCTTTTTGCTTGCTATGGCCAGTTGTGCCAAGCGTGGCAGTATTACTGGCGGATTGAAGGACACCATAGCTCCTGTTTTAAAAGCAAGTTTTCCGAAAAACCTAACCACTAATTTTAACGGTAAGGAAATTAAATTGGTTTTTGATGAGTATGTAAAGCTGAAAAACATCAACAAACAGCTTATTATTTCACCGCCAATGAAAACCCAGCCGGAAATACTTCCTAATAACCCAAGTAAAGTAATCACGATTAAGCTTAAAGACGAACTGATTCCCAATACGACCTATAGCTTTAATTTCGGCCAAAGCATTGAAGATAATAACGAAGGCAATCCGTATTCCCAATTTAAATATGTTTTTTCGACAGGGCCTTATATTGACTCCCTAAAACTTAATGTAAAAGTTAAGGATGCCTTAGAAAAAAAGGTGGATAATTTTGTTTCTGTTATGCTTTACGAGGTAAACGAAAAGTTTAATGACTCTACTATTTATAAAGAAACTCCAAGGTACATCACTAACACGCTGGACAGCCTGAAAATTGTTACTCTTGAAAACATCAAAGCCGGAAAATATCTTTTGGTGGCCTTAAAGGATAATGGAAATAATAAATTCAATCCAAAATCAGACAAAATAGGGTTTCAGAAGGATTACATTACGATTCCGAATGATACCATTTTTGAATTAGAACTCTTCAAGGAAAAACTGCCATTTACGGCGATAAAGCCCACACAGGCAGCTGCATCAAGATTGTTGATGGGCTATGAAGGAGATCCAAAAGGAGTCAAAATCACTGTTAAAAATGGTTCTGAAACAATTCCAAGTCTGGTTACCCAATTCCCTAAAAAGGATTCTGTGCAGGTTTGGTTCAAACCTGTTAAGGCTGATTCTCTCAAAATTTCCGTAGAAAAGGATAAATTCATCAAAGATTTTGTAGTTAAGCTTAAAAAACAAAAAGCTGATACCTTGGGTATAAGTCCTGAATTTAATGGTACCCTGCCATTACGGGAACGTTATTCGCTTAGCAGCAGCATTCCTTTAGTAAAATTTGACAAATCCAAAATCAGCATCAAGGATAAAGATTCCCATGATATTGATTTTACCCCGGAATATGATGAATTTAATCAAAAGCTATTTCTTGATTTCAAAAAAGAAGAACAACAGCGATACAAAATCGTTCTGATGCCGGGCGCCTTAACCGATTTTTACGAAAAACAGAACGATACTTTGAGTTATAGCATTGCCACCAAAAACGCAACAGACTATGGTAATCTGAAAGTAATTTTAGAAAATGCTAAACGATTTCCTATCATCGTAGAACTTACAGACAAGGATGGAAAAGTAAAAGCAAGTGCTTATACAGAAAATAATCCAACGGTAGAATTCATAGCACTTGAACCATCAAAATATACACTTCGGATTATCTATGATGACAATAAAAACAAAGTTTGGGACACCGGTAACTTCATGGAAAAACGTCAATCCGAAGAAGTGATTTATTTCCCAAAAGAACTGGATGTCCGACCGAATTGGGATGTTGAACAGCCTTTCAGTCTTGGCACTAAATAATCTTGAACGAATCTCTGTCGTTTAGGAAATTTAACTTGTTTCTGGCTTCCATTTGTTTTCCCTTATCAATATCTACGATAAAAACCGCATCGGCTTCCTGAGGTTCTAATATGTAATTTCCAAGAAAATCTACAATCTGGGAGTGTCCAATATAATCATGATTATTATGGTCTGAGCCTACCCGGTTAACCCCAATGGTATAACACATGTTCTCAACGGCACGTGCTTTAAGCAAAATATCCCAGGCGTTGACTCTGGGTTTAGGCCAATTGGCAACATAAATCAGTAAATCGTAGTCAATATCGTTTCTGGAAAACACCGGAAAACGCAAATCATAACAAATTAATGGGCAGATTTTAAATCCTTTATACTCAACTATCAATCTGTTTTCTCCAGCCGTATAATGTTGATGTTCTCCGGAAAGGGTAAACAAATGTCTTTTATCATACCACTTGATCTCGCCTGTGGGGTAAACAAAGATTAGACGATTATAATAATTACCGCTTTCTTCAATAACCAGACTCCCTGTAATAGCACAGTTTTTGGCTTTCGCCAAATGTTGGAGCCAAAGAACCGTTTCTCCATTCATCTTTTCCGCTACTCTTTCAGGATTCATGGTAAAGCCTGATGAAAACATTTCGGGAAGCACAATTAAATCGACTTCCTCCATAAATCCGGTTATTTTCTGGGCCAAATGGCTACGGTTTTCCAATGGATTTTCCCAAATGAGCGAAGTTTGTATTAAAGCTATTTTCATTTTATTGCAATCTCATCTATAAAAATAAAGGCATCTCCACCAAATCCCTGATGCCAATCGGGAAGCTTACCAAAGTTATAGGCTTTTACTTTTACATATCGTGTTTTTAACTCTTTATTTAGTACAAAATTTTTGATTTTATTTTCAGTTTCTTTAGGATCGATATCATTGATTACTGTTCCGGCCAGAACAAAGTTGATATTATCATCAGAAACATAATATTCAACTTTAGTAGGCATCAAAATCCAAGAACGGGAATCCTGCAAAAAGGTAGCTGAAAGGTTATTTACAGCCTTTTTTTCCTGCAAATCCACTACCGCTTCAAAATCCTGTCCCTGGTAACCCTGCCAGTCGCCTTTGCGCCAGTTTTCGGTGCCATAAATTCCATCCAGTAATCCTTCCGGGCCACCGGCATGATATTGTGGATTGTATTTCGATTTGATATCAATGGTATAGTTGTTTGGTTTTTTGAAGAAATGCGCATAAACCTCGGCACTTTCATTACCGTCTCTTTTGGATTTAGTCAAAATTTCTGTGGATTGAGTAATGGTCAGAGGCTCGGTATAAGAAATCCAGTCTTTATCTTTTAAATAATCATTGGGGTTCTTAATCCAATAATAAATTTTATCCAATTTGTTCTGGGATATGATTTCAATTGTCATTTTGTCTTTAAATGCTTTGCCTTCCGCTTTGATAACAGGTACAGGTATAATTTTCTCATAGCGTACTGAACTGATTAGTTCGGGAGATTTCTCAAAGCCTAAATCTGAAAAAACATAATCAAATGGCTTGTTTATGGTTCTTTTTTCTCCTGCCCCGCAATCTATCTTTATATTGCTGAAATACGGTTTAGAAGTACTCCACACTTTAGCTCCCGGCGTAACTTCATAAATTCCCATCGAACTGAGCACATACCAGGCACTCATTTGTCCGCAGTCTTCATTCCCAATAAGTCCATCGGGGGCATTTTTATAGAAATTATCCAGAATATAGTGGACTTTTTGTGTTGTTTTTTCTGGTTTATCGATATGGTCGTATAGATATGCCATGTGGTGACTTGGTTCATTGCCGTGGGCGTATTGCCCTATTAATCCGGTAACATCGGCCTGCTCTCTTCCGGTAGTTTTGCTTTCGCTGTTGAACATTTCATCTAGTTTGGCTTCAAATTTTGCCTTGCCGCCATAAGCTTCAATCATTCCGGGAATATCCTGAGGCACGAAGAAAGAGTATTGCCAACTGTTTCCTTCAGTAAAATTATTGTTGATTTCACGTGGGTCGAATGGCTTGTCCCAACCTCCATTTTTCTTCGGACGCATAAAACCAATATTCCAGTCGAATACATTTTTCCAGCTTTGGGAACGTTTCATAAAATAATTGTAGTCTTCTTTTTTGTCCAAAACCAAGGCCATTTGGGCAATGCACCAGTCATCATAAGCATATTCCAATGTCTTGGAAACGCTTTCATGTTCGTCATCCATTGAGATAAATCCCTGTCTTTTATAGGCTTCCAGGCCAAGATGATCAAGCATCGCCGAATGTTTGGCTGCTTCGAAAGCTTTTTGGTAATCAAATCCGGTAATTCCTTTTACCATAGCATCGGCCCTGTCT
>CAMFLD010000186.1 GCA_945957245.1 uncultured Flavobacterium sp.
ACAGCGTGGGCTCGGAGATGTGTATAAGAGACAGTCCCAGTTGTAACAAGGAGCTATAAAACTTTTGGGTTTGAACCCAAAGTGCTCTTTAAAGATTTGTATTCCTTCGGCTATGATGGTTTTATGCTCGTTAATATCTTCGGGGGTATCCCAATCATAAGCTTCCATGAAACTGTAATCTCCGGTTCCCGAATAGGTAGTGTTTTGGTCAAATGACGTCAGGATTTTATCTTCTCCCGACTGTAATGCCTTCATCCATCTTTTGATATTCAAATGCTCCCGTCCGTGGTATTGCGGATGGAAAACACGGTCATTACTGCCTTGTTTCCACAATTCAAAATTATTTTGATGCTTCGGATAACGTTTCAATGTTTCTGTAAAGGGTTCCCAATAATATTCTTGGAATCCGTTTTCTTTTATTTTTTTAAAATCCGGATTGGCCATAATGGCATTGGCTGTAATTACAGCTGGTTTCCCATCACTACCTTTGTATCTGTTAAGTACCTCAAAGAGTTTTTCTAAATCATCCTGCGAGGCCAACGCATCATTTTTATAAATACTGTTGGCAATATCAAAACCTTTTTGTTCAAAATAGGCCAATGCTTCTTTTGATGGCGTACGAATCGCTCCCCAATCATCTGATTCAATGATAATCAGCTTTTCTTTAACAGACTTCCCTTTCCGGTTTATATCGGCTGCGGCGGCTAAAGATTTTAAATAAGCTATTTTAGAACGCATCAGTTACTTTATGAGGTCAATTAAGGGCTGGTTGATATCGGTCATGAACACTACAATAGGATTGGTAAGTGTTGTAACATTAAAATAATCCAGTGATAAACGTACCGAGATGATACAAAACAGAATCAGTAATGGTGATAAAATGCGGACACTTCTTAGTACAAATGCATCTTTTACATTGGAATAAATAATAAATGAAGTGGCTAATGAAAAAAGGAAGGCCACATTCAGGAATCGGGCTCCTGAAGGCAACAAACTAAGTATATTGGCTACCGACAAGAACAAGAGCGAGAATCCTAAAAGCTTCTTGACTTTTTCAGAAGGAGTGGTTTTGAAAAATAGTATGGAAATAAAAATCACAGTAAAATAAACCAGGATTTTTTTATAGTAAAGAACATACCAGTTTACCGCTACTGTAACTTCTTCATAACCTTCAAGGTAATCATCGTTAAAATAGGTTTTGACTTTGGGTAAAAGGAAATCTGGTAAATTACTTTCCAATGTTGTTCTGATGAAATCAATATTCAACTCTGCAATGAAGAAACTGGCGATATAGAAAATATACAAAAGCCTGAAGTTAATCTTAACCAAAGAATATGATACCAAAAGGAAGATAGGCAGTACAAACGAAAAGTGAATCAGCATACTTGTAGCAGCAATGAAAATTCCTTTTTTCTTCCCTTGAAAAAGATAAAGAAAACCTCCATAAAAAAAGACATGAGCTGCAGTCCACATCCTTACTCCATTAATATTCCAGAAGCCGATTACCAAACTAAAAGCCGCCAGTAAAAGATGTTGTTCCCAATGAAGTTTGCCTTTAGACTGGGTTAAAACGAGCCAAATATTATTGGCATAAAAATAACCAAAAACGAGTCCGAAAAACAGAAATAAAATGTTTCCATTATCTGTAAACATGGAGAAAACAAAAGTTACCAGCGTAACATAAACGTCAATCTGACCTCCTTCACCATTATAAAAACCAGCTTGAATTGTGTCAAAATCTTTATTGCTGTTATACATGATTTCGAGATTCTGCATATAACGTGTACTGTCTACAGTATCACTTTTTACCATAGATAACCCAAAAAAAGCAACAAAAGCAATCATTGTTGGCTTTGCCCAATTACTTCGGTAGTTCCTTATCGCATTAATAAGGCCCAGAAAGGGGAAAAGAATAAAATAAAAAATTGCGTTTTTCATTATGGAATCAAATCTATGAACTGTGAAGCTACATTTTCAATGCGGTAATTTTCTTTATCGGGCAAAACCATTTTATGCTGATAATTGCCAATTAAGAATTCGTCTATGATTTCAGGCTGCAAATTGCCAAAAGCCACACTCATAACCGGTTTGTCGATAATTAAATAATCAATCAGTTTGCTAGGAGTTTGCTTTTGCCCCACGTTTTCAAAGTTAACTACAAAATGCATTTTAGAAAGCTCAAAAAGCAATTTTTCTCTTGGAACAATTTCTTTAATGATAATTCTTCCTTTGCCCGCTTCAACAAATGGCGCCACAAACTGAGGTGTTGTAGTATAAATGTGGAATTCAAATTTATGGCTTTCGTCTAAATTGTTTAAATAGGTCAAAAACTCAGATGGATCTCTCCTCCCCGGGATAAACATTCCCGCATAGCCGAAAATTACTTTTTCAGAATCAGGTTTCCCATCATACAAAGCTATGTCTTCAAAACGAAATCCTTGAGGAATGACCTTAATTTTATTGTGGAATTCCGGATAATAACCCGAAATTGAATTTTGTGTCGGAACAGTAATATAGTCTGTTTTTCTGCAAAATTTCTTTTCCAGAATACTGAAATAAAACGGCGGTTTAAAGGTGTCATTTTCCTGCCCCATGTAGGGATCTCCACAATCAGCAATCCATACTTTAGCCATTGGGTTTTTCTTTGACCATATTTTGGCCACCCCCCAATGGATAGGATAAGGAACCGCAATAGAAATCAGAGCATCGTAGCCTTTTTCATTTTTAAGTGCCTTTTTGACTAATGGAATCAATTGAATGGTAGGATATTCAAAAAGCAATGCCGAAAAACGGGCAACAACTCTTCTAACCAAAAGCTCAATTCCTCTGCCTTTTACTACCGGTCTTGGCCAGGTAAGTTTTCCCAAGTCAATTACTTTGAAATGATGTTGGGCTGCAAAAGCTTCCAAACCTTCCCTAAAGTGAGTGCAAACGGTTACTTCATGTCCCTTTCTCGCTAACTCTTTAGCTAATTCCGTTGCCCTGAAAGAACGTGGTGATATTTCAGGAAAGAAACCATTGCAAACTATCAGTATTTTTTTTGCATTCATTAATTTAGGGTATTGTTTGTTTTTAAATACTGTACAATTTCATCAGTAAAAATAATTGCTCCATTACGTTTCAGGTGTGTCCTGTCGTAGAAATAGTTTTTGTCACTGTAAATTGGATTCTGTTTGTTGTAATCAAAAAATGGAACTGTATTGTGCGTCAATTGTTCTAACCTCAATCTGAATCCGTTGTCCATTGGGTCAAATAAAGGAGGTTGAACAATAATAAGTTTGATATTTTTTTCACGGCAAAGAGCCATAATTTTTTTAAAGCATCTGACTTTTATAGCCAATTCCTTTTTAGAACTATATTTTTCTGTGGTTGCATCTGGTGTCCAATCTTCATTTTCTTTCTGAAAGCTGATAGGCATCGAACCGTCATCATACAAAGTATCTAAAGCGGTAAATTGCTTTTGCCTGATGTCAAAATTAGTTTTGTTCATCCGACTCAGTGCAAACAGATTCGAAGTTATAATATTCCTTTCTCCCCGATCGATTAATTCATTGTTGATGTAACTGTATTTCACTAACGGATATAAGCGATCCAGTCTGAAATTTAAAATGGAATTGGGTAAAAATGCCATCGGATAATCTACGGAAAGCAGAATTACTTTTGGTGCTTTGTTAAATTTCAATAAAGTTCGGGTTACAAATTCATGGAACTCTATATCAGAACCCGGATAAGCCAGATTGTAAGCTGTATGCCCGGTTTTCTTTTCAATTTCAGAAGCTATGATATTTCTCGCACCACGCGAAGAACCTAGTATTACGATTTCCTTGTTTATTTTACCATTTACCAACAGTTCCAGTCTTTTATCAACTTCTTTTTGTGGAGAGACAACTATAAAATAGATAAACAATTTGTCTATCAAAAAGAATAGCAACCCGAAAATCAGTATGTTTTTTAAGAACCTTTTCATCTTAGAACTGGAAATAAATGAAGGTTTGCTCTTTTGTAGAGAACAGGAAAATAGCCATTATCAGCAGCATATAAAATCCGTGACGGATAGGTTTTGGCCAATTTAAACCGAATTTATTCAATGCAAACTGCTCTTCTCTTCCAAACCATTCTATGATCATAAAAAACAGGATGAAGAAAAACACAATATAAGGCATAACTGTTGGCTTCGTAAACAGACTAGCTGAAAACAGTCTTTTGATAAAAGCAAATGCAGCGGTAATACTGGCAGCTCTGAAAAATATCCAGGCAAAAACCGCCATTAAAAAGGTAATTCCTATTGAAAAAACCTCTTTTATGTTTGGCAACAGCCTTCCTTTAGCTACAATTTCAAGATTTGTTCTGTTCGTATTGAAAATAATTGAAGGCATTATGAATAAGGCATTTAGTAATCCCCAGGCTATAAAAGTCCAGTTGGCACCGTGCCAAAAACCACTAACCAGAAATATCGCAAAAGTATTCCTTACTTTCATCCAGGTACCGCCTTTGCTTCCGCCCAACGGAATATACAAATAATCACGGAACCAAGTAGATAGTGAAATGTGCCAACGCCTCCAAAACTCAGCTATATCTCTCGAAAAATAAGGAAATGCAAAGTTTCGCAATAGTTCAATTCCGAATAATCTTGCGGTTCCCAAAGCTATATCGGAGTAGCCTGAAAAGTCGCCGTAAATTTGGAACGTGAAGAACAAAGCGCCTAAAAACAAGTTGCTTCCCGACTGGTGTCCGGCATCATTAAAAATCTGATTGGCATAAACAGCGCATTGGTCGGCAATGACAATTTTCTTAAACAATCCCCATAAAATCTGGCGCAGACCGTCAACTGCCTTGTCATAATCGAACTGACGTTTTACTTTTATCTGCGGTAATAAATGGGTGGCTCTTTCAATCGGACCGGCTACCAACAATGGAAAAAAGCTAACGAATACGGAGTATTCTACAAAATCTTTTTCGGCCGGAATCCTGTTTTTGTAAATATCAATAACATAAGATAATCCGTGGAAAGTGTAAAAAGAAATCCCTACCGGAAGTATTACCTTTAATGTCCAGGGATTTATATGCATCCCGAAACCGGAAAGGAGATCGGCAAAGGATTCGGCAAAGAAATTATAGTATTTGAAAACTGCCAAAAATCCGACATTGACCGAGACACTGAGCCAGAACCAAAACTTTTTACCTGTCTTTGTAGTTGAATCTGACATCTTAATTCCTGTGTAATAATCCAGTAAAGTAGAGAAAATCAACAGGAACATGAAACGCCAATCCCAACAGGCATAGAAGAAATAACTCGAAACGAGCAGTAATATGTTCTGAAGTTTCAGGCTTTTATCGGTCACAAACCAATAAAGGACAAAAACTATCGGAAGGAAAATTGCAAAATGAATAGAGTTAAAAAGCATTGGCGTGTAGTTAAATAAGTTCGGAAACGATGTTGTTTACAGCATCAGTTCCCAAATTTTTATATAGTTTGGCTTTAAATTCGTTTAAATAATTTTTCAGGTCGGTTGTTTCCAATTGCCTGATACCTGAAATAAAGTCGGCAGCAGCAAAAACATGTTGAAATTTAGAATCTTTTTCCAAAATCTCATGTATCTGTAATGGTAGATTATTAATTTTCAAATATACAGGATAACATCCATAGGCTATAGATTCCAAACTTACCGTAGAAGAAATGCTGATACAATATTTGGCACCGTCAAAACTCTGGTTTAAGCTGAAATTTTTATAGTCATGCCAGATAATATTAGCCACCGACTTATATTCTTCCCTAATGGTTTCAGGAATTTCAAAATCAGGATGACTTCTGATAATAATCTTATAATCGGGCATTTGAGTTGCTATTTGGGAGGCAAAATGAATGAAATCCAAAACATCCCGCTTGGTGATGTGCTCGCCAAATTCTTTCTGCACAGCAAATAATAGCACTTTACCCTTTTCGTTAAAATCATTTTCCTTAAGTGAAGGATGTCCGCTTGAAATTACCGAAAGCTGCGGATTATAAG
>CAMFLD010000187.1 GCA_945957245.1 uncultured Flavobacterium sp.
AAGTATTTATGCGATGCGGTACCTCAATGCAGGAGTTTCGGGATACCTAAATAAAGGATGTACGGAAGAAGAAATCAGGCAGGCAATAAAAAGCATGGTGTCTACAGGAAAGTATGTTACCCAGACTATCAAGGATCGTATTCTTGATTCCTATATTTCAAAAACACCTATTAATCCTCTTGAAAAGCTTTCCATACGAGAAGTAGAAGTTGCCCGGTTGTTAATAAAAGGATATGGTAACCTTGAAATATCGGAATTACTGCAGATTAAGAAAACCACGGTCAGCACTTTTAAGAACCGGGTTTTTGAAAAGCTCGAAATTGACAATCTTGCTGCTTTGATTGAGTTATTTCAGCTATACTTTGAAGATAATAAATAATCCTCTTTTTTGCCCCGTGTTACGGGGCTTTTTATTGATTGATGCGTAGAAATAATTCTACAAAATCTTATTCAAGATACTACAAGATATTGATTTTATTGAATTTATATTTGCAATGAAGGTCTTGTTTATGGCTGCGTTTTGAATATTGATTTATGAATAACATACATGATTTAATGAGTCCTCAAAAAGAGGATGAGCTAATGGAAAAAATGGCAAAATGCAACGAACTTAACAGTATGTTGCTGAACCTTTTTTATACAGTTTCTCATAATTTGAATGCTTATACTTCAAACATCAAGATGTTACTTGATTTAATTGATCTTGAAGATAATCCGGTTGAGAACAGGATAAACCTGAATCACCTGAGGACTGTTTCAAATGATTTAAACAGAACAATAACAGATTTGTCCCAAATAATCTACGTACAGAATAACCAGAATGTTATCAAAGAATCTTTGAACCTAAACCAATACCTTAACAAGGTTAAGAATATTGTAGATGGTTATAGTATTGATGACAGGCTAAGATTTATAAATAATGTTCCGGATTCGGCTTTCGTAAACCATAATCCTGCATATTTAGAAAGTATTCTGCTCAATTTTACTACTAATGCTATCAAGTATGCTCATCCGGACAGGTTTCCTGTTATAGAATTTAATTTTTCTATAGAAAATGGACAGAAGACTTTGTCAATTAAGGATAATGGCCTCGGAATCGATTTGGATAGGTATAACAAATCCTTGTTTGGATTGAACCAAACCTTCCACAAGCAGGGTAATTCCTCAGGTATTGGTTTGTTTATAACCAAATATCAGGTAGAGGCAATGAAAGGAACCATAAGTGTAGAAAGCAAAGTAGGAGAAGGTACTACTTTTAAGATCTACTTTAATGATTAAACAATTTAGTAATAAAGAAAATGGGAAAATTTGTAATGACAAAAAGACTCAATGGCGAGTTTCAGTTTAATTTAAAGTCAAGCAACGGACTAGTGATCTTAACTAGTGAAGGTTATTCAAGCAAAGCCAATTGCGAGAATGGAATTGAATCTGTTAAACGATTCTCTCAGGAAGATTCCAATTTCGAAAGAATGGTGTCCAAAGACAGAAGAACTTACTTTAACCTAAAAGCATCCAATGGGCAGATTATAGGAACCAGCCAGATGTATGGAAGTGATTTTGCCTGTGATAAAGGGATCGCCTCTGTGAAAAATAATGCCGCCAATGCTACAGTTGAAGACAAAACCAGCAATCGTTTGGCGCTAAGAGCAACATCAATTACCTCAATATAAACCTGCTTAGTTTATGAATGCCCCAAAAAAAGTTGTCTGGGTAAGTTACCTGAAAAGAATAGTGTTATTTTGATTTAGGGTTAAATTTAATTTTATTTTGACAATCAGGCTTTAGGATATTGAGACTGTCCTAAACTTGCCTAGAAACTTTTACCAATTGAAAGCTTCCGGAAACGGAAGCTTTTTTGTTGGTAATAATGAATATAGGTTCTTTTTATAGAAGATTTTCATGGATTATTACTTTCCGGATGTTGGCAATCTAATCACTTTAAAATCTTTTAATTTAAAGGGTACTCAGGATTTTAATATCCATAATAACTCCGTCAACCACCAAAGAGAGTTTGTAAAATCCAACAGGATAGTCACTGATGTCAATAAATTTTTCTGTAGCATTAACATCAACAATGTAATTGCAGGAGGTGCCATTTGGCGTCATGTAATAATTGGTTACCATAATATAAGCCGAGTTTGCCTCGTTTATTTTATAGTAAACAGTAGCTTTACTGTCATGGGACGGATTCGGGGAAATACTGATTAATCGGCTTGGTTTTAGTTTTACTTCAACATTTGTGTAATCTTTGAAACCGTCCAGGGAAGATATAACTTCAAGCTTGTATTTTTCTGCTACAGCATTAGCTATATATAAATCTTTACCCTGTAGTACTAAATTCCCATCATTATCATACCAGTTATAAAGCGCCTGTTCGCCAATGTCCTGAGCACTCAAGGTAACAGGCTCAAATTTATCTACTTCTTTTCCTTCTGCTTCGGCCTGAAAAGGTTCTCTTATTTCTTTTTCTATTGCAAATGCACAGCCTCCCACAATTTCGTCAGTCATCGCATCGTGCTGTACAAGATGATAGGAAAAATTTGTCTTATCTGTCAATTCATCAATTAAATAATTGAAATCTAATTCGGCACTCCCCAGAAAATCAGGACCGATCGGCAGTCCTTTTAGTAAGGCATTATTTCCTTTAACAACTATTTCATTATCATTTTTAGAATTTACAAACTGTTCTGTCTGTTTGTTTCCCTCCAGCCATGAATTATAGAGATTAGAATCCATTTTGAAGTGCACTTCTGCTTCCTGATAGATAGGTTTTCCTGTTTCATCATCAGTTACAAGTAATTCCAGATTATAGTTATTCAAACTTTCTTGTTGATTACCTATCAAAACGGATGCTGTTTTGGTTTCTGAGTTTACAATAGTCAGGTTTTTTAATGCTTTTTTATTGGAATCCCTAATGCCGGCTAAATAGTTGTTTGCATCTAGATTGGGTGCCGAACTTTCGTTTATGGTCGCCTGAATTGAATATTGATAATCCGTATCATTAACCGTTTGCGGAATGAATGGAAAAGTCAGTATGCTTGACTCTCCGGGTTGTATGATTCCAATGGGCAAAGTCCCATGACCGGTAGCATTGTTAGAGTTGATAAGTGTACCGCATTTAGCGTTGCCCATTATAGAAGTTGGACCCCAGCTCACTGTCAGGGTTTCCTGGCCTGATGAAGCTTCGTCATTGGTATTCAGAACTTTTACCTTAATATAATTTATCTGATTTTTAACGGGAGACAGATGCGTGGTACCGTCATCATTATTTCTCCGAATCCAGATATTGGGACTGTTCCATACTATTTTATTAGGATAAGGTTCTGCACCGTTATCGTCATGACCATCTGGTAGGATTAAGCCAACTTTTCCGGTAGTAGAATATCCATGATAAATGCAGGGACAGTTATTTGTTAGTTTGACCTCTGAGTTGGCCGTTGATGATGCCTTAAAATCCTGATTTAATGTTATGGTGATGGCTTCGTAAACTGTATTATTGATGGTATTGCTCGCAGTAATTATTGGGGAATTGTATTTTCCGGTGATGCCATTGTAGGTAGTGTTATTTGGAAACGTAAACGAAGTTGCATTGAGATGGTCGTTTACTGTTGCTCCTGCCACTGGTACAGGCCAATACTTAGAACAGTCAACTCGGGAAGTACTCTGGGCATTCAGAAATGATGGAATAAAGGCCATCAGGATTAGGGTACCAAAATCAGAAAGGCTGATACGGTTTATGCCGTTGAATCCTGAAAAGTTGGGCTTAAATTTCAAAACCACTGACTTTTGCAATAAAATAGTTCTAATGTTTTTCATGATATCAGTTTTTCTGATTTTGTTCTAAGGCTTCGATTTTTTTCTTCAATTCAATCAGATAAAGTGTTAATTCTTCTATCTTTTCCTGTTGTTTGAGTATCATTTCGGATAGTGGCAACCCATCATTTTCAATCTGCGCTGCAGTAGGCATATTTGGTAAATGGCCTTCCGTATTGATGCAGTTTTCTACTTCCTGGAGTGGCATTAACCTGTAGTTGTTTTTAAATACATAATCAGGCCAGGTAAACGCATTACTCTTGATTAATACTTCACTTTTTACATAAGCTTTTCCATTAACGATTAAATTATAGGTTGGGTCAATACTGCCAACGTCTGTGCTTGTATTACCCACGATAACCCTACCGTCTACCTGTAACTTCGCAGGATTTGTGGCTTCCGGCGCGGAAGTACCAATACGGACATTGCCGGAATTGTCTAAACGCAGCCCAGCATCGGTGTTGGTGTTTGGAACAGCGTTGCTGTTGTTGGTCAGAGCAAAACCATTCATTTTAATATTTTTGGTGGCTGAGTGGTCCCATGCTAAAGAACCTAATGTTTGCCAAGTAGCATAACCTTTCGCATCTGAAGTTAATACCTTTCCGGTACCAAATGTTGGTAAAAGAGTATCATTACCAGCATTACCACTCTCTGCAGTAAGTCTTAATCTCCCTTCGATTTCAGTTAAACTTTTCTCAGAGCCAGTTAAGTTAGCATTGAAATGCCCTATTTTAGTGTAATTAACCCCAGATCTACTGTTATTAATCAATTGGGTATAAGTTCTTTTGGTTGTGTCATAATTTCCTAATCCTGTATTACTGTCAACAGTCAAAACATAAGGATCCTCAACATCATTAGTGCCTCCATGAACCAATAAGCTAACAACAGTAGAATTTGAAATGACAGTATTTTTTGCATTTTCTGTTAAAACAAATATTCTCCTAGTTGCTTCCGGTATTCCGCTATTTTGTGATGCCCAATCAGCTATTTTGAAGTCATCAAAAATATTGTCATTGCCATAAACTTTATTTACTACTAAATTTGAAAAAGGTACGGTTTGAAAAGTAAACCTTCTAAAGGTGTTTCTCATTAATACAGGTTGAGAACCACCGGCAGTAGATATATCAATGGCTCTTACAGCCTGATTAATGTCAAAATCTTCAAAAATATTATCCTGGCTCCAAATGAGTGGATCAGTGGAACTTTTTTTGAATAAAATCCCCGATTCTACTCCGTGGATGGTGATGTTTTTAAACTTATTATAAGCAATTGCTGTACGGGTATTATTAGAATTTTCTAAAACAATACCATAAACTCCTGCAACATCGGTTGCAGCAGTATAATTGGTTCTGTTCCAATGACCAATATATAAATTTTCAAAAATATTATACCGCTGGTCTCCCGGATAAGTTGTTGTACCAGAAACAGGAACAGTCCAAGCTGTGTTATCCTTTTTTATTTCAATGCCTGTTTTAGCTCCTGTTGGTTCTATTAAAATAGACAAATTTCTAATAGTATTGAATTCGCTTTTTACTTGAAAAATAGGGCCAGTATATCCTGCTGCTGCGGCTATTCTTGTACCAAAACCTTCACCTTCAATACTGATATTGTTTGCATATCCATTGCCGTTGGTCGTAAAGTTGGTACCATTATACCTACCTTCAATAACAATAGGCCCATCTACATAATACAATCCCTCTTGGATGTATATTTTATTATTATTGGCTGCTAATGCAGCATTTATTGCCGCATTTAAAGTAATATTTGAACATGTAATTCCAGACACTATCAAGTTACTAGGCCCTAGTAATACATCTGCTCTTGAACCATTTTTTGAATTATTATTGTTCCCAAAATCAGGGTCATTAGGATTGCTGATTGTTCCATTAGCTGCTGTTCCTATTACCCAAACATGGTTTTTGCTTGAGCCGTTGTTTGCTAATACAGTATTTGGTACTAAATTCTGTCCAAAAGTAAAACTGGCAGTTAAAAATAGGACTGTAAAATAAAGAGTATTCTTTTTTAAAAAAGAGTTAAAGTGTTTCATATTAAAATGTTTATAAAATTAGAATGGGAAAATAAATATTGTCAAAAGGACAGGCACACGTTGAATAATTAATCCTCAATTTGTTATTACCGTGTTGCCATTGGCAATAAGCGTATTTTTATCTATGATGC
>CAMFLD010000188.1 GCA_945957245.1 uncultured Flavobacterium sp.
CAACACACTGCATATCGTCGGCAGCGTCAGATGTGTATAAGAGACAGGGTCAGAAACGGTAAAATGCAAATGGGAAACATCATTGGAACTGGCATAAAAAGCACATTCGTTCAGGTGTTCTTCTACCGGAGTAGTGATTTCGGTTTCATATTTATGAAAGTCGAGAACGCCTTTAGGTTTGTTGGCAAAATCAAATTCATCCGAAGACAGCATTGCTTTTATAAAAAGATAGCTTTTTTCATGGCCTTCGAGGGAATAATAATCGGGTGTGAGTTCTTTTATACGTGCTTTTACAGCATCATAGAAAGGAAATTTCTCGATTCCGGCTAAAAATATCGGAAGGTTTTTGTCTTTTTTACGGTTGATGTAGGCATTAATCGTTTCGTTTTCGTGGTCAAATTCATTCAGGAATTCATTGAGAAATTTGAACATCCTACTGGCTGCCCCAGAAGCTGGAACAAACTTTTTAAGTTTCAGGCTGTTTTTTTGGGAATCAAAATAATCAGCATGGCTTTGGAATTCTTCGGGCGTAAGTTTTACTATACCGTCATTAATAGTAGCTGGTCTTTCGAGAGTAATTTTTGGGATTCCAAGCTTGAATAACAATAGCTCGCCCTCAATTTTATCTAACGGAATACCCATGGCCTTGATTTGATTAAAATCGGCTTCGGTAAATCGGTATTTTTTTATCAGAGTGTCTTTTGCTGTAAAGTTTTCTTCCATTCCAAATAGCCAAAAATGGCAATAATTGTAAAAATTAAATACTGTATGCCGGTAAATGAATACCCTTTTACGTAATACATCGGAATCGAGATAATGTCTCCAATTATCCATAAAATCCAGTTCTCGATTTTTCTTCTCGCCATCAGCCACATTCCTACGAAGAAAATTCCGGTTACTAAGGTATCTACATACGAAGTCCAGTGGGTAAATTTATCAAAAAATGTGTAAACGGCTGTTACAAATCCTATTGTTAACACAAAAATGAAAATAGAAAGCCGCTTTTCATAAGGATTCATTCTTGAAATGGGGAACTCTACAGTTTCATCTTTTTTGCGTGTCCAGTGGTACCATCCATAGACACTCATCACCACATAATAAAAATTAATCATCATATCCCCCAGCAATGACCATTTCCACAGCAGGTAAACATAGATCGCCGTATTGATGATTCCGGTTGGGAACACAAGGGTGTTGTCTTTTTTGGCATACCATACACTCAGTAATCCAAAGAAGATTGCCGTAAGTTCCAGTACGATTTCGTATGTGGGATAATTTTTATATTGAGATAATAGAAACTCAAACATGATCAAAAAAAGTTAGGTCATTTTCAAATGCGGTACCAATGACAACCAAGTCTGCTCCTGCTGAGAATGCATCATCAATCTGTTGTTTGGAGCGGATTCCGCCACCTACAATGAGTGGAACAGAAATTCTGTCGGAAACACTTTGTATTATTTTTGGATTTACAGCATTTTGGGCGCCGCTTCCCGCTTCGAGGTAAATGAGTTTGTTGCCAATGTGCTCTCCGGCCTTTGCCGTTTGTGATATATAATTGATGTTATCTATTGCTAATGGTTTTGTTTTGCTGACACGCTCCACCGCAGTTTCGCTTCCGCTTTCTATTAAAAGATATCCGGTAGAAATGATTTCGAGTCCGGTTTTTTCCAGAATTGGAACAGCGTTGACTTGATGCTCAATCAAATAGTCCGGATTTCTGCCCGATAGTAGCATCAGGAACAAAATACCATCCGCTTTGGCTGAAATCTGAGATGGGTTTCCGGGAAAAAGTAATATGGGCAAGTCGAGTTCTTCTTTGAGTCCAATAATGATTTCATCAAGATGTTGGCCGTCAAAGGAACTTCCGCCGACAAAAATGTGCGTAGCCGGTGATTGCTTTATTTTGGATGCCAAAACAGGGATATTTTTAAGAGCTACTTTATCAGGATCGATTAAAACAGCCAATAAATTTTTGCCTTCGCTTCTGGCAGATAAAATCTGGTTATACAACATCAGTTTTCCATGATTTGTTTATGGGATTGTAAATGTAACCCTTTTTTAAAACCGATAAAATTCCCAAAGGTGATTTCCGTCATATTTTAAGAAACATGGGCTAGGTAATTTTGTCTTGAAAAATAAAAACATAGAAATCATGACACTATATCAAAAAACATTAGCAGATTTTCAGAAAAGTTACGTTGGTTTTGCCGCCTTAGTAATTATTGGGCAAAGTTGTTTGGGAGGAGCTGCCGCCATGTATATCCTTGAAAACGGAGCCCATTTATTTCAGATGATTCAATTAGGATTAATTGTAATCACCTGTACGTTAGTAAACGTATCAATATTAGCACAGTTGACCCCGAAAACGGTTTTCAATATGACCATTTTTAGTGCATTGCTCAGTATGGTATTGATATTTTTTAACGTATTTATTTTTTAGAGGTTTCAAACGCACATACGAAAACATAGTTTTCAATAAAATCAAAAACAATATCAAAACATTCGGATGTATTATTGAAGCGCAATTCGACCCTACATTTTTTATCCGCCAAATTAAAATCGTCTTCAAAAATATGGTCCTTAAAGCTAATGCCGACTAAGTTTTTGAGTTTGAAAACCGATTCCTTAATCCCCCAGACTACGGTAGCTTTTGCCAGTTCGTCCCGGGGGTTTAAGTTTTTGAGATGGCTAACATCCATAAAACGGGGCGCCAGTTTTAGGGTTTTGTCTTTTAGGATTTCTAAATCAGCGCCAATATTTACCTCGCTTAACACAATAATGGAAAAATCATTGGAATGTGAAATGGAAATATGCCTGTTGTCCTTTAAATGAGGTTTTCCAAACTCATCATAAAACAAATCAAAATCGGTGTATCCTGCTTCCATAAGTAATCTTCTGACGCTAAGGAAGCCTTTCTTATGATCTTCTGATTTCATTGTTTCAACTCTGGACAAAGAAATATCTTTCAAAGCCACACTCCGAAAGAGTTCGTCAAAGCTTTCAGTAATCTTCCAGACCAACAGCTGGGTATGGCTATTTAATTTTATGGTTTTTAGTAAAGGCATTAATTTAAAATTATCTAATTGTTTTTCAGAAAATTAAGAAGTTGAACAATTCATAAAAAAACAAAAAACGTTTTTTTAATTCTAACCTATGTTGTAATTTTGCACCACATTTTTAAAAAACAAATATACAGATATAGATGAGTACACAAACATTACCTTATGTAGCTTACAAAGTTAAAGATATTAACCTTGCAGCTTGGGGAAGAAAAGAAATTGAATTGGCTGAAGCTGAAATGCCGGGATTAATGGCACTCCGTGCAGAATATGGCGCAAGTCAACCCTTGAAAGGAGCACGTATTGCAGGATGTCTTCACATGACAATCCAAACTGCGGTTCTAATAGAAACATTAATTGCTCTTGGAGCTGAGGTTACCTGGTCTTCATGCAACATTTTCTCAACACAGGATCAGGCTGCTGCTGCTATTGCTGCTGCCGGAATTCAGGTGTATGCATGGAAAGGTCTGGATGAGGAATCATTTGACTGGTGTATCGAGCAAACCTTATTCTTTGGAGAAGACAGAAAGCCATTAAATATGATTCTTGATGACGGAGGAGATTTGACCAATATGGTATTTGACCGTTATCCTGAATTAATCCCTGGAATTAAAGGATTATCAGAAGAGACTACGACGGGTGTTCACCGTTTATATGAAAGAATGAAAAACGGGACTTTATTCATGCCGGCTATTAACGTTAATGATTCTGTTACTAAATCTAAATTTGACAACAAATATGGTTGCAAAGAATCAGCTGTAGATGCTATTCGTAGAGCTACAGATGTAATGTTGGCTGGTAAAAGAGTTGTTGTTTGCGGATATGGTGACGTAGGTAAAGGAACAGCTGCTTCTTTCCGTGGAGCAGGTTCTATTGTAACTGTTACCGAAATCGATCCAATCTGTGCTTTACAGGCTGCTATGGACGGTTTTGAAGTTAAAAAATTAGATACAGTTGTTGGTAATGCTGATATTGTAATCACTACTACAGGAAATAAAGATATCGTTGTGGGTAAACACTTCGAGGCGATGAAAGATAAAACTATCGTTTGTAACATTGGTCACTTTGATAACGAAATCGATATGGCCTGGTTGAACAAAAACCATGGTGCCTCTAAAATTGAAATCAAGCCTCAGGTTGATAAATACAACGTAAATGGTAAAGATATTATCATCTTGGCTGAAGGACGTTTGGTAAACTTAGGTTGTGCTACAGGTCACCCAAGTTTTGTAATGAGTAACTCATTCACCAACCAAACGTTGGCTCAAATCGAATTGTGGAACAACTCGGCTAACTACAAAAATGAAGTGTATATGCTACCTAAACATTTAGATGAAAAAGTAGCAGCGCTACACTTAGCTAAATTAGGAGTAGAATTGGAAACCCTAAATGAAGAACAGGCTGCTTATATTGGAGTTGACGTTCAGGGACCATTCAAACCTGAGTACTACAGATACTAATAAATTACGAATTAGTAATTACAAATTTAGAAAGGAACCCTCGCAGTGATGCGGGGGTTTTTGTTTATATGCAATTTGTAATATTTTTTGTATATTAGCTGTAAACAAGTCATAGATAAGAACTCAGATTAATGAAAATAGACATTCTTTTTTGGAATATTAGAAATCGCGGAAAGCTTGGAAAAGTTAAACCAGCTATTGAAAGTCTTTATAAGAAATACAAGCCGAAAATGTTTCTCCTGATTGAATCAGATTTGGATGATGCAGAAACAGAAGCGCTCTTTAACGGTGAATTAAAATCCGTTATGAAAAATACCAATAAAAGCATTCGGTTGTTTGTCAGCGATTCAATTTTAGTAAATGAAATAAATGACAAGGAAATAGATATAAATCATCCATCCAGACAAATAAAACAAAGGATTGTTACTTTTAAATTAACTGCCGATACTGAACCGATATTGTTTTTTGGCGTGCATTTCCCAAGTAAATTCTCTTATGAGGCGGAAGAGCAATATAAAATAATGAGAGAATGGCAGGCATATATAGATTCTCAGGAGAAACTTAATAAAACAACAAAATCGGTTTTTTTTGGAGACTTAAATTTAAATCCATTTGATTATGCTTTGTATCAGGACGATGCTTTATATGCCCATCCGATAATTAATCCTAAAGCATCCTACACCCCATTATTTTATAATCCGATGTGGAGCTTGATGGGAGATTTTGTTTATAAAACAAACAAAACAAAAATTCCGGGATCCTATTATTTTGAGCCTAGCAGGTTTAGCGTGAGAGAGTTTTATTGGAATTGTATTGATGGAGTTCTAATAAAGAGTAATATGGTTAATAATTTTATAAAAAAAGAACTTGAGATACTAACAAAGGTAAATAATCATAAATTTGCTGATAATCAGGAAATTTTTTCAAAAGAATATTCAGATCATTTACCAATTAAATTTCAATTAAAGCTATGAATAGAATAAAAGAAATATGGCCAAATTTTGATGCTGATGCAGTTCAGGAAGAAAACCTACCCCTAAAAATTTTGGAGGCACAATCTGAAGCAATCAATAAATATAAAGAACATAATGAAGTATACTCTGCGATAGTAACGTCAACAGGAGATGATACAAGCAGTATCAAACACATTTTATACCTATTGCCTGTTTATGGTAACGGGTATAATTATAGATATATAGAATTTTCCCAACCTATAGATAGCATTTATCCGGTAGAAATAAAAGCATTCCAGACTGGGAATAATGAGTTTGGAACGGCAAAAAATGAAACGGAAATTTACAAAACCCTTACCAATATATTTAAAGATCAAAGGACCCAAATAGCTATTACACAACTAAAATCTATGGGTAAAGGAGTAGAAAGATGATAAAATATGAATCCTAGGAGCCATTTTAGCCAGAATATTACAGATACTAATCCACATACTTTTTTAT
>CAMFLD010000189.1 GCA_945957245.1 uncultured Flavobacterium sp.
ACGTGCCAGACTTAGGATCTGGTGCCGCAAGGCGTGTAGGTTCGAGTCCTATTACCCGCACAGAAATCCTCAGCTTTTTTAAGTTGAGGATTTTTTATTTTAGCTATTCTTGTTTTTGTTTTTTTCTTACCAAAATATTCTTTACCTTCGATAGAGAAAGACTAAAATACCACTTCAGTAGTCTCAGTGATTTTCACCTAATTAAGATTTTATCATAAAATAGATTATCAGCTGAAAATTAGCATTGTTTTTGTGCATAAAATAATAAGTCAAAACCCTGTCAATATAATCAACTTAAATCAAGAAAGGGTTTCAGTGCTATTTATATTATTAACCGTAAATAAAAACCAATGGACACACCAACCAAAAACCAAATTGCAAAACTCCATCCTTCTGTAAGGAATGAAGTAACTGCCATCATCCAGGAATGTGATACCGCTTTAACAGGTAGGGCAAAAGTAAGAGTTACTCAAGGACTGCGAACCTTTGCCGAACAGGATGCCCTATACCAGCAGGGAAGAACTACGCCGGGTAAAAAAGTAACCAATGCCAAAGCCGGACAGTCCGTACACAATTATGGCTTTGCGGTCGATATTTGCCTAATAATAGATGGCAAAACAGCCTCTTGGGAAACGACAAAGGATTGGGATAATGACCAAATCGCCGATTGGTATGAATGTGTTAAAATATTTGCCAAATACGGTTGGGAATGGGGAGGCAACTGGAAAACATTTAAGGATTTACCGCACTTTGATAAACGGGGATTCAATCAGTGGCAACAACTTGCCAAACTAAAACAGGATAAAAACGGCTATGTTATTATATAAAAGCAACTTTTGAAGCAATAGCGATTAATTAATGGTTGCAACCAAATGATGCTGCTGTGATTAGTTAATAATAATGTTTACAGTTTATTAATATTGACTGTTTTAAATCCTGAAAATTGATTTATTTTTACCGGGTCAAATGTCATTTGATTAAACTTAAACATTCTAATGAAAGGGAAGAAGCTTATGATTACTGCAATTGTGGCGTTTTTGGGATTTGTTTTGCTGGCGTTTTCCGTATACCTGCTTTATAAAAATACCAGTAATTCCATTTCTGCTAACAAACAGAAGGAATTGGATGAAGCCATAAAACAAATCGAAGTGCTGAATGCTGAAATCATTCAAAAAGACAAGATAGTTGAAGAAACTGAACAAAAAATAAAAAGCTTAAAATCGGATTCTTTCAGCCAGTCAACCGGTCAAAATCTGCCTATAGTGGAAATTGTCGATAATGATTTGAGTGAAGGCAATTCTTCTAATGAAGGAGGGAAGAAAGTCCACAAGCTGATGTACCATCACCAAATCCGGTTTTACCTGCTTAATATTGGCAAAAACTCACTCAAAGATGTTATTTTCTCAGTAAAGGATGATTATAACGATAATGAGAATAAAGACAAAAAGAAAAAAGCCAAATCTTCACCAACCAAAGTAGAATACATGAGTAAAAAGGTTGACAATGACGAACTGGGAAGCTACCAGAACATTGAGGTCAATACCCTTAACCTAAAATCCAAAAAGCTGATTTATACGAGCAACCTTCCGGCAAGCTTTGGGGTGGCAGATTACGAATACCACCTGGTGATTGAATGGAGTCAGGGATTCTACCAGATGAAAGTAAAGATTGAAGAGCTAAACGGAAAACTGAGTTACAATTATGAATTCTTCGATGTAGACGGAAATCCAATTGATTTTAAAAGTATGGAAAGCCGCATAGCAAACTAAAAATAAAAGCCCCAATAATTTGGGGCTTTCTTTTTATTTTCCGGTTTCAATCCAATTGTTGATATTTTTTTCCAAAAGTGCCAATGGAACTACACCCGAGCCCAATACTTTTTGGTGGAAAACCTTGATGTCGAATTTATCCTTCATCTTATCCTGAGCTTTTTTACGCAGTTCCAGTATTTTCATCTGACCCATTTTATAGGATAATGCCTGTCCGGGAATAGCCATGTAACGCTCAATTTCGGTGGTGATGCCTTCTTCGCTTTCAGCCTCATTTTCTAAAGAATATTTTATAGCCTGCTCACGAGTCCAGCCTTTGCTATGGATTCCGGTATCGACTACCAAACGGACAGCTCGGTGCATTTCATTGCCCAGCATTCCAAAATATTGGTACGGATCTTTGTAAAGTCCCAGTTCTTTTCCTAAGCTTTCAGTATATAAAGCCCAGCCTTCACCATAAGCACCAAACCAGTTGAATTTCCTGAAATCCGGAAGTTCTTTATTTTCCTGTTGCAACGAAATCTGAAAATGATGTCCCGGAATCGCCTCATGCAGGAACAAATCCTCATCACCATAACAGTTATAGGTTTTTACATCCGGAATCGGGACATAGAAAGTCCCCGGACGGCTGCCATCTGCTGAACCCTGATTGTATTCTGCCGACGCCGATTTTTCTCTGAAAGCTTCCGTTCTTTTAATCTGGAAAGGACATTTTGGCTGTAATGAGAATAGTTTGTCAACATTAGGTTTAATCACACTGTAAATTCTTTCAAAATTGGCAATCACATCTTCCGGTTTTTTGAAAGCCATCAGTTCCGGTTTCTTCCTCACATATTCGAAAAACTCATTGATGGTACCTTTAAAACCAACCTGTTCTTTAACTTTTTCCATTTCGGCCTTAATACGTGCTACTTCCTTTAATCCCAGTTCATGTATTTCTGCCGGAGTTTTATCTGTCGTAGTCCAGAATTTCACATAAGTTTGGTAAAGTGCAGCTCCATTGGGTAAGCTTCCAATTCCGCTTGTTGTTCTCGATGCAGCAAGGTATTCGTTCTTTAAAAAAGAAGTCATCTTTTTGAACTGTGGCTCCAGCTTCTCTTTAATTACCGCAGTGTAGTCTTTTTTCAGGTTGTCTTTTTGTTCCTGTGTAAAATCAGCAGGGAAATTTTTAATGGTTGAATAGAAGATATTGTCTTCAACATTTGGCGTTACCATACTTTCAAACTGTGGAATTACTTTTACAGTCAATGCTTTAGGAAGCACAATGCCTTTGTCAATTCCTTTTTTCATATAAACCATTGCTGAATCCATCCATACGGCATACAAGTCCATTCTTTTGAGGAAGTTTCTATAATCTTTTTCCGTTTTGAATGGTTGTGCACTCGTTCCGCCTGCAAATTGGCCCAAAGTCAGGTTGGTTCCCCAAAATTGCTGTATCGGCATGTAATTGGTATTGTATTTCAGTAAATCCTTGCCAACCGAAATCTCCCATTTGATGATGTCATAACTGTTTTTTTCTTCATTGGTAAGGGCTGTAGTATCAATAGTGGCCAGTTCATTTTCATATTTATCATAAAAAGCAGCCTGTTTTTTACGATGAGAATCAGTCATTTCAAAGACCAGTTTGTCATTGTATTCGTTTTGGCCGTTTTGTGTAGCGCTTAGAGGGTCTAAGGCATTTTTGTCATCAAAATAAGCCTTGGTGATGGCAGTGAAATCCTGCGCCTTCTTTTCGGATTTGCAGTTTACTGCCAATATTGACAGAAGAATAACTGCAGGTAAAAGTTTTAAGTTTTTCATGGTTGATGGTTTATTGCGTAAAACTATTAGTTTCAATTTAGAAAAAATGTTACTGAAAATATAAAATTAGCCGTGGTAAACCCTTGAAAAGATAATTTTACCTTCCTTGATTTCAAGTACTTCGGCAACCCGCATATTTTCTTCATTTTCAACACTACGGATGTATTCCATAAAAACCCTATCATCATTAGAAGTCAATGAGGTTACTTTGTAATGAAGCGAAGGCAGCCTATCAAAAGCATCCTGCCACCAGCTGCGAAGTGCTTCTTTTCCGCTTACTAAACCTTTGGTTTCCGGATGGCGGATTTTTAGTTTAGGACTGAAATGCTCTGCCTCATCATCATACAAAGACAGTAATTTTTCAAGATTGTGGGCATTAAAGGCATCAAACCAAAGATGCGCAATCGACAGGTTTTTTTCGCTTGACATAAATTAAAATAAAAAATCCTCCCATATCCATAGGGGAGGATTTGTAAATATACTTGTTTTTTAGATATTCTTCAGGTTAATGATTTCCTGTTCGGTAAGGAAACGCCAGTTCCCACGAGGCAGGTTCTTTTTGGTAAGGCCTGCAAAGGAAACCCGGTCAATTTTCAATACATTGTAATGAAAGCTTTCAAAAATAGAGCGTACAACTTTAACATTGGCAGTTCTTAGTTTAAGGCCTATTTCGGTTTTTGGTTCGTTATCAATATAGGATATTTCATCGATGAAAAGACGATGACCGTCAAGTGTTACACCGCCGGCAATTTTTTCAAGGTCTTCAAATTTTAGGTTTTTGTCTAATGTAACCTGATAAATTTTAAATGATTTTTGGTTCGGAAGACTAAATTTACGAATCATGTCAGTATCATTTGTGAAAACCAATAAACCCGTTGTGTTTTTATCCATTCTGCCGATAGGCTGTATTTTGGCAGTAGTTGCAGATCGTACTAATTCCAATACATTTCTAAAATTGGCATCTTCTTCGTTGGAAGTAGTAAAGTTTTTGGGTTTGTTCAATAAAATGTATTCTTTTCGTTCCGGAGTCAATACGGCACCATCGAAGTTCACCACATCTCCCGGTTTTACCTTGTAACCCATTTCGGTAACGACTTCCCCATTTACCTTTACATTTCCGGACTGAATATAAATATCTGCATCACGGCGTGAACAAACACCCGAATTGGAAATGTATTTATTCAAACGGATGTCATCCGATTTTAATGGTTTAGGTGAATTTTGAAAGGTTTTTGCCGGTTTTTTTGAAGCCTCAGATTCTGTCTTTTTTTTGGGTTTTTGAGAACGTTTCGGCAATGCCGGCTTAGGTTTGTTTGAGTTAGATCTTGAGCTGTTTGGCCTTGAACCACCTCGTTTATTATTGCCACCTTTATTTTCCATAATACTGAAATTTTACTTCGCAGTTCGATTCATGTGAACTTTTTGCGTTGCAAAGATACATTTTTAAAAGCTATAAAACCATCAGTTGTCTTAAGCCTGCTATTTCAGGTCAAAGAATATACAGGGAATCTGACCCAATAAAATTTGGCAATGCTAAAGGTTGTTACAGATGGAGAAGTCTCTTTCCGTGGATTAAGACTTCGGGGTTTATCAGGATAATGCAGAACACACCGGAAACTACCAGAAATTTCAAGATATTATGAAGTAAGAGATAATCAGGTTTTGACTCTGATTTCCATAGCTTAATCAGAAAGAAAATCAGAATAATCATGCTTACATAAAAATAAAGATCCATGTAATGCACTTCAAAGATTTCGATTAGATAGTAAATTGGAATTATGGTAAGAAGGGTTAAGCCCGTAATTATTTTTTTAGAGAAATTTTCACCATAAATCACGGGAATCGTTTGATAATCATTGGCGATATCCCCTTTAATGTTTTCCAGATCTTTTATCATTTCTCTAATTAACAGTAAAAGGTACAGAAAAGAGGCATGGGCAAAAATTTGCGGAAACAGGTTTTTGTAATAAAGCAAAATAGCGAAGAAAGGCAATACAGCAAGAAAAGAGGCCGTTAGATTGCCAATGACAAGCATCTTCTTGAGTTTGTGCGAGTAAAACCAAATCAGGAAAATATAAGCGGAAAAAAACAATACAGCCCTAAATGAAATTAGGAAAGCCAATAGAAAAACAATAAAATTTACCGTAAAATAGACCTGAAGTTTTGTTTGTTGACTAACCAATCGGTCGAGTTTTGATTTGTTTGGCCGGTTGATAAGATCTTTTTTACTGTCGTAAAAATTATTGATGATGTAACCCGATGCTATCGTTAAGCCCGAAAGCAGCACAATAAAAAACAGGTTGAAATCAAGGAGAACATCGAGAGCTCTTTTGTTAGGCGCCATAATGAAAATGGCTGATAAATATTGAGCTAACGCAATTATAGGAATGTTATAG
>CAMFLD010000190.1 GCA_945957245.1 uncultured Flavobacterium sp.
ATTTTATTTCAGACGGAAAAAAAACATGGCGGGCTGTCCGCAACCGAATTGGCGATATTTTCGATAGTAACAACCCGCAACTTAGAGATAATCCGGCGCACCGTGAGGTAGTCATCTTTAAAATGGAAGATGTCGAAATGCAGCTTCCTGTTTTTATTGGTGATTACACCGATTTTTACTCCAGTAAGGAGCATGCTACTAATGTCGGAAAAATGTTCCGTGACCCGGAAAATGCTTTGTTGCCCAACTGGCTTCACATTCCGGTAGGTTACCACGGAAGAAGTTCTTCAATCGTTCCTTCCGGGATTCCGGTACACCGCCCTATGGGTCAGACGATACCGAATAATGATAATATTCCGGTATTTGGTCCTTCAAAACTAATTGATTTTGAATTGGAAACCGCTTTCATTACTACAGATGCCAATATAATGGGAGAAAACATTCCTGTTAATGAAGCCGAAGATTACATCTTCGGAATGGTATTGCTGAATGACTGGAGTGCCCGTGACATCCAGAAATGGGAATATGTACCGCTGGGTCCTTTTCTTGCCAAAAACTTCGCTTCTTCCATTTCTCCCTGGATTGTTACGATGGATGCTTTAGAGCCTTTCCGTTGTAAAGGTCCTGTTCAGGAACCAACACCGCTGCCTTATCTGCAGCAGAAAGGAAAACATGCCTATGATATCAATCTTGAAGTGTATATTGAACCTGAAGATTCTGAGCCAACCTTGGTTTGCAAATCCAATTTCAAATATATGTACTGGTCAATGTCGCAACAGCTTGCCCACCATACTTCTAATGGATGCAGGGTAAACTCTGGTGACATGATGGGCTCAGGAACGATATCGGGACCAACGCCGGATAGTTTTGGCTCAATGCTTGAACTTACCTGGGGTGGAAAAAATCCAATTAAAATGAATGACGGTACAGAGCGTAAATTCATCAATGACAATGATACCGTAACAATGAAAGGGTTTTGCCAAAACAGTTCCGTTAGAATCGGTTTTGGAGAAGTCAGCAGCAAACTTTTGCCACCATTTGTAAGAAAATAAAAAATTAAAATACTACCATAATAAATACAATGAAAAATACAGCGTTAACACACATACACGAAAGCCTTGGAGCTAAAATGGTTCCTTTTGCAGGATATAACATGCCCGTTCAATACGAAGGCGTAAATGCCGAACACGAAACGGTTAGGAATGGCGTAGGTGTTTTTGATGTTTCGCACATGGGCGAATTTTTGCTTACCGGTGAAAATGCTCTTGCCCTAATCCAGAAAGTTACTTCGAATGATGCCTCGGTTTTGGAAATCGGGCGTGCGCAATATTCCTGCCTGCCTAACAATGATGGTGGAATTGTAGATGATTTAATTGTTTACCGAATCAAGGAAGAGCAATATTTATTGGTTGTTAATGCTTCGAATATCGAAAAAGACTGGAACTGGATTTCGTCTCACAATGACTTGGGTGTGGAAATGCGTAATTTGTCCGATGAGTATTCACTGCTCGCCATTCAGGGACCTAAAGCTGTTGAAGCGATGCAATCATTAACCAATGTGGATTTAGCTGCTATCAAATATTATCATTTCGAAGTAGCACCTTTTGCCGGAATTGAGCATGTGATTATTTCGGCTACCGGCTACACCGGTTCGGGTGGGTTTGAGATTTACTGCAAAAACACTGAAGTGGAACAGGTGTGGAATAAAGTTTTTGAAGCCGGTAAGGCTTTTGGCATAAAACCTATTGGCCTGGCTGCCCGTGATACACTGCGTTTAGAAATGGGATTCTGCCTTTATGGAAATGATATTAATGACACTACATCGCCATTAGAAGCCGGATTGGGGTGGATAACCAAATTCACCAAGGATTTTACCAATTCAGAAAACCTGAAAAAACAGAAGGAAGCCGGAGTTTCGAGAAAACTAATTGGATTTGAGCTTACTGAAAGAGGTATTCCCCGTCATGACTACGAAATTGTGGATGCTGATGGCAATAATATCGGAATTGTAACTTCAGGAACAATGGCACCATCTTTGGGGAAAGGAATAGGCATGGGTTATGTAAAAACTGAATTTGCCGCTCCCGATTCTGAGATTTTTATCCAAATCAGAAATAATAAAGTGGCAGCCAAAGTGGTTAAAATGCCTTTTTATAAAAAATAATATTGAAAAAAATATTCTTCATAGCTGCGGCGCTGCCGTTACTTTCCTTCGGGCAATCCGAAGCCAATCCCTGTGTTTCTGTCTCAAAGATTAATGCTTTAATCCAACAGTCTCATTATAGACCAAAACCTGTTGATGACAGCCTTTCAGTATACGTTTATAATACCTTCCTGAAAAAACTGGACGAAGACAATCGTTTATTCACTCAGGTTGAAATCAATAAACTCAGTAAGCACAAGCTTCAGATTGATGATTATATCCGCAATGAAAACTGTGATTTCCTGGATGAGTTTTATAAGACTTATACTTTGGTAGTACAACGTTACAGCAAGTTAATCGAAGCTATAAAAAAAGAACCTTTTCCTTTAAGCAGTAAAGAAACCATTCAGTTTTCCAAAAAGGCTTTTCCATATATGAAAGATGAAGCCGAGCTAAAAAATCTTTATAAAAAAAGGATGTTGTTCCAAACTCTGAGAGAAATATCAGAAACAAGTAAAAACAAGGATTCATTAGTAGCTAATTTTGATAATCTGTCAAAAATCTCAAAAGAGAAAATCTTCGAGAATTTTACCTGTAAGTCCAATAGCTTCCAAATGACAAGGGAAGAATTCAACTCTAAGTTCTTTAGTGCGGTCTGCTCCTATTTCGATCCTCATACCGATTATTTTTCAGAAAGCGATAAGTCCAGTTTCTTATCGGGCGTGAGTGCTGACAATCTGACGTTTGGAATGGAGATTTCAATGAACGATAAGGATGAAATGGTTGTGGAACATATAATTCCGGGAAGTTCCGCTTACTATAGTAAAAAAATTGATGAAGGAGACCAAATAATCAAAGTGAAATACAAAGACGAGGAATACAGTATAGCCTGTTCTTCTTCACAAAAAATCGAAAACATTTTCACTTCAAACGATTATAAAACCGTTGATTTTACCCTTAAAAAGAAAAGTGGTGAATTATACACTGTAAAACTGACTAAAAAAGTCATGAAGGATTATGAAAATAACGTGTACAGCTATATTTTACAGAAGGACAATAAAAAAGTAGGGTATATCAGAATTCCGAGTTTTTATGCCAAATTCGAAAATGGAAAAAGCAATGTAAGCGATGATGTAATCCGTGAAATATATAAACTTCAGGAAGATAAAATTGAAGGTTTGATAATTGATTTGCAGAATAACGGTGGAGGTTCAATGGAAGAAGCCATCAAACTTACCGGAGCTTTTATTGATGTTGGGCCTGTGGCGGTGATGAACGACAAAAGAGGTCAGACGCAAACCTTAAAAGATCCTAATCGAGGACTCGTATATACTGGTCCTATGGTAGTACTGATTAATGGTTTCTCTGCTTCGGCCAGTGAGTTTTTTACAAATGCAATGCAGGATTATAACAGAGCTATTGTGATTGGAGCCAAATCTTACGGCAAAGCTTCAATGCAACGCATCTTCCCTTTAAGTTATGATAACCCTCATGAATTTGTCAAACTCACCATAGAAGAATTCTACAGGATAACCGGAAAAACGAATCAAACAATTGGCATTACTCCGGACGTATTAATCCCAATCCTTTTTGACAATCAGATGCCCCGTGAAAGTGAAAATAAAACTGCTTTGAAAAATGATACTATTGAAGGAGCTTCAAGATTTACTTTATTTTCAAATCCATTGAAGTTACAGGCAATTGAAAACAGCAAAAAAAGACTGAGCCTTAATAAAGATGCAAAGAGTATTGCTGATATGAATGTTAAGATAGATGCTCTGTACGAAGGTCCGCTTACTCCTATCCCACTCGACTTTAATTCGGTTTTTACTGAAGTGAACAAAATGAACTCCGTTTGGAAGGACATTAAAAGTTTATCGGAAAAGGAATATCCGATTACTGTTAAACCCAATTCAGTTGATATTGAATACCAGGAATTTGATGATTATTTAAAAAGCAGTAATACAGAAAAAATTAAGGCTTTAAAAAGCAATTTTGCCGCTACTGAAGCTGTCAACATTATAAACGACCTAAACCGACAACCATGAAATTAAAATTACTGTTCATTTTCTTATTTATAACTACTTCCAATTTATTTTCACAGGAATTTAAAACTGCTGTAGATTATTTAAATTACATTGAAAAAGAACAAGGACTTATTTCAAAAAGTACTTGGAAATATACTACGGCAATGGCTCATTCTAAAAGTGCCCGCAAGATTGATAACACTAGGAAACAACTCCTGAAGAGCATCGAAGCAGCACAAAAGAAAATTGCCTTACTTAAAGATGGCTATAAAGGCGATGTAGAATACCGGGATCAAATATTGCAATATTTGGACATCTGTAAAATCAATATCAACGAAGAATATGGTAAGCTGGTAGATATGCAGGAAGTAGCAGAGCAATCGTATGATGCCATGGAAGCTTATCTTAAAATGAGGGATTTGATTAATGACAAACTGGATACCGAAAATGAAAAAGCTGAAAATGCGTTTAAGTCATTTGCCTTAAAATACCATATTACTGTTACAGACGCAAATTCTGAATTAAGCCAGAAAATAAAAACTTCCAACGAAGTATTTGATTACCATACTGCACTTTATCTGATCTTTTTCAAAGTAAATTTTACCGACATCAATTTATCGCTGGCTATTGAAAAAAAGGATTTGAGTGCCATTCAGCAAAATGCCAGTACTTTAATTCAATATGCCGATGAAGGATTGAATAAGCTTAAAGAAATCAAACCTTACAATGGTGACGCCAGCATGATTAATGTTACCAAAAAAGCTTTGGAATTCTACAAAAAAGAAGCCCAACAATATGTGCCAAAAGTTACTGCATTCCTGATGTTCAATGATAAATTTGAAAATGCCAAAAAAAATCTGGAAGCCAAAAATGCCAGCGACCGAAGCAAAGAGGAAATTGACAATTACAATGCAATGGTAAAACAGGTCAATAAAGAAATCGATACTTATAATAAAGTAAACAGTGCTAATTTTCAGGAAAAAGGAAACCTGATAAATGAATGGAACGGAACAGGAGAAAATTTCATTTCAAATCACGTACCTGTGGATTAAATTAGTATTTGATAATTTCACCGAAAAAATTATTTTTGCACCAAAATCATAAGAAATGGGAAGAGCTTTCGAATTTAGAAAAGGAAGAAAAATGAAACGTTGGGCTGCAATGGCCAAAGCGTTTACCCGTATTGGGAAAGATATCGTAATGGCTGTTAAGGAAGGCGGTCCAAATCCGGACGCCAACTCCCGATTAAGAGCTGTTATGCAGAATGCCAAAGCCGCTAACATGCCAAAAGAAAATGTAGAGCGTGCTATTAAAAAAGCAACAGACAAGGATACTGCAAACTATAAAGAAGTTTTGTTTGAAGGATATGCGCCGCACGGAATTGCAATCCTTATTGAAACTGCCACAGATAACAACAACAGAACTGTAGCCAATATCCGCAGCTATTTCAACAAATGCAATGGAACTTTAGGAACACAGGGTTCTGTGGAATTTATGTTTGATCATACCTGCAATTTCCGTATCCCGGCTGCCGGGCAGGACGTTGAAGAATTAGAATTAGAAATGATTGACTTTGGTGTTGAGGAAATCTTTGCCGATGAGGAAGACGGAATTTTAATGTATGCTCCGTTCGAGAGTTTTGGAGCTATCCAAAAAGAATTGGAAAACCGAAATATCGAAATCCTTTCATCAGGTTTTGAAAGAATACCGCAAATCACCAAAGAACTTACTCCGGAACAGGTTGCTGACGTAGAGAAATTATTGGAGAAAATTGAAGAAGAC
>CAMFLD010000191.1 GCA_945957245.1 uncultured Flavobacterium sp.
GATTCCAACAGCCATCCGTTATCAAAATACTCTTATAGAAAATGTTCGTGGATTAAAAGAGATTTTTGGAAAAGACTTTGAGAAAATCGCTAAAGAGCAAATTTCGTTAATTAAGGATATTTCAGCGCATATCGAAGGAATTAATTCTAATGTAGAAGCGATGACCGAATCCCGTAAAAAAGCTAATGCTTTAACGGATGCTCAAAAAATGGCAGAAGCATATTGTGATAAGGTGAAACCTTACTTTGATATCATCCGTGAACACTGCGATAAACTGGAGCTATTGGTAGATGATGAAGTTTGGACATTGACTAAATACCGCGAATTATTATTTACACGATAGTTATAATTAGTAGCGCCTCAAATAATAACCCCCGTCTCTTTAGAGACGGGAGTTATGTTTTTTTTGAAGGTTAGTTTGTTTGAGAAGCTATTATAGTTGCGCCGCCATTTGTCTGGGAAATCCAAGTTCCCGTATTTTTATTAAAAACATAAACATTACCAGTCGATGAGCTTCGATAGGCAAAACTCCCATTTGAAGCTGTGATTGAAGCCACTGATCCGCCACCATCGCTTTGAGGAATCCAAGTTCCGGTTATTTTATTGAAAGCATAAACATAACCATTTACATTACTGTAAAAAGCAAAGTTTCCATTAGAGCCCAGGATTGTACCGCTTCCATTAGGTTGTGAAGCCCAAGTTCCTGTATTTTTATCAAAAGCATACACATTACCAGTCGATGAGCTTCGAAAAGCAAAATTACCATTTGAACCTATTATAGAAGCTGCTGATCCGCCACCATCGCTTTGAGAAATCCATGTTCCTGTTGTTTTATTGAAAACATAAACATAACCATTTACATTACTGTAAAAAGCAAAGTTTCCATCTGATTCAATAATTGTAGAATTACCATTAGCTTGTGGAACCCAAGTTCCTGTATTAGTATTGAAAGCATAAACATTGCCATTTGAGTTGCTGTAAAAGGCAAAATTTGAATACCTATTATCTAAAATACTGTCATTAGCTGATGTTCCGGCTAAACTACCAGCAGCCATCGCATAAGGTACGGAAAGCAATTGCGTTGTGCCTACAGTGATGTAAGTTGTTCCTCCGGCAGCATCCATTTCAACTTTAAGGAATTTAGAGTTTGTTCCCCAATTGATAGTGTTGAAAGCACCCGAAACCAAAGTTCCCTGACCGATTACAAGATTGAATAATCCCTGTGCATTGGTTGGTTTTAACTGTGTTTCTGAATATAAAACGGTTCCAGAAGCCGAACTGTCCAGTATCGATAGTTTTACCCTTACATTCGAATTTACCACTGGTGAACCCGAACCGTTTAAGGCAATTGCCTGATAGGAAATTCCCTGAGGTACCTGCGCAAAAGTAAACAGGGAAATAAAAAGTGCTGATATTAGTATAAGTTTTTTCATATTAGTGTTTGATTATTTTGAATGAGTTGATTTTTTTGTTTGTAAAACGAATGAGGTAAATACCGGTTGACAGTTCGGATAAGTCTAAGGCATTGTCAGCCGTAATTTTCTTTTCTGAAACTAATTGCCCCGAAATACTGAAAACCGAAACTGTTTCGTCTGCCAAAATAGAATCGGTTTTAAAATAAACCACAGAAGTAGTTGGATTAGGGTAAACGGTAATCTTTTCGCTTAGTTCCAATTGTGGCACTTCAAGCTGTGTTTGGGTCAGGATGCCAATAATTCCGGAACTCGACTGGGATTGGTTTTGCGGTACAACCACAATTTCCCCAATAGAAACCGAACTACTGCTACTGATAACACTTCCTGAATTCACCGTTTGGATTAATGATTGTGAACTGGCTGAAAAACCTGCAATCATTAGGGAGAATAAAAATAGATGTTTCATTATTAAGTTTTTAGACTACAAATGTAATTTTTTACTTATAGTTACAATGATTTTTTTATTAACAAAAATAATTTTGCGTAACTTTCGATATATTTTAAAAATGATGAAAACCCGCCTTATCTTTATCTTCCTACTGTTTTCTGTGCTTACTACTAAGGCTCAGCAGAACTTTACTCTTTATTTCGATAGCAATAAATTTGAACTGAATTCTAAGGAAACCACTAGGTTCAATACTTGGATAGCTGAAAACAAAAACAATAAAATTGTTGCTATAGAAGGGTTTACCGATGAAGATGGTACAACAGGCTTTAACGATACACTGGCACAGAAAAGAGTAAACTTTATTTTCAATGCGGTTAAAAACCAAATTAAAATACGAGAGGATTTCAAAACCAGAAGCTTTGGAGAAAGCTTTGTGCAGTCTAAAAACAAAGCTGAAAACCGCCGGGTTACTATTTATTATATTCTGGAAAAAGATATTCCCAAAGAAGATGAAATCCTGGGTATAAAAAAAGAACCAGTAAAGGAAACACCAAGGCCTGAAATAGAATACCCTGAAAAAATGGTTTTTGAAAATCCCAATGGAACAAAATCAGAATTCAAGCTCGACAGGGCTTTCATGAAACAGATTGAGCATGCTAAAGCGGGAGAAAAACTCAAAATTGAAAACCTCAATTTTGTAGTCAACACTTTTGCTGTGGTGCCCGAATCAAGAGGAAAAATGTATGAACTTTTGTTGGTCTTACAGAATAATCCAAGCCTTAAAATTGAGATACAGGGGCATTTATGTTGCCAGCCTATTGACCGCCTGGACTTATCGACACAGCGAGCTAAAGCAATCTATAATTTTTTGGTGGCGAATAATATTTACAGAGGAAGGCTTTCTTACAAAGGTTTTGGAAGTTCACAACCAATATATCCATTGCCTGAAAAAGACGAGAAGGAACGTGCAGCCAACAGAAGAGTGGAAATTTTAATTGTAGAAAACTAAGGATGCAGAAGCTCTTTATATTTTGTTTGTTATTGCTTCCCTTTTTTGGCTTCAGTCAGAAGAAGTTGGAAGTTTTTTTTGATTTTAATAAAGATGTACCTAATAGTGATTCGCAGATTAAAATAGATAAATGGCTTACAGAAAATAAAAATGCTGAAATAGTAAAACTGGCAGGGTATTGCGACAGTGTTGACAATAGCGAGTATAATAAAGATTTGGCTATGAGAAGAATTAACTCCATGTTATCCCTTTTTAAGAATAATAAAATTAGTATAGCCGAAAAGATAGAGTTAAAGCCGTTTGGGAAGGATTTTAACTATTCAAAAATCCAAAGTGATAACAGGAAGGTAGAAGTGTTTTATACGATTCCGAAAGAACAGGAGGTTATACATAATGAAAAACAAACTTTGCCCAATAAACCGGATGAAGTAAAAAAAGAAGACGGAACAGCAAAAACATATAAGGAAAATGACTTTGAGTCCGAAAATAGGGAAGCTTTGGTGCTTGAAGAAAAAGCCACTTTGGCTGCAAAATTTAAGAAGGCCAGAGAAGGAGATATCATTAGGATAAACAATATCAATTTTTATTTTAATTCCGAAAAAGTAATGGAGCAATCCATTCCGTTATTAAATGAGCTGTTGAAGATTATGTTGGACAATCCTAAGCTACGTATAGAAATACACGGACATATCTGTTGTAACCCAAACCCTAATGACACCAAGCTGTCTTATCGTAGGGCATTGGCAGTATTAAAATACCTGACAGGACATTCAATAGAAATTGGACGATTGGCATTTAAAGGATTTGGAAGTAGCGATCCGATTTACAAAGTGCCCGAAAGAAATGAAAAAGAAAGAATAGCCAACCGAAGGGTTGAAATTTTAATTGTTTCTAAAAAATGAAATCAAAAATTCTGATACTGTTTTTGTTTGTTACCTTCAAGTCATTGGGGCAAAAGCAGATTGAAGTTTTTTTTGATTTCAATAAAGATTTTCCAAATCCAAGTTCCATTCTCGAAATCAACGAATGGATTTCAAAAAATAAGAATGTCGAGATTATCAAACTTTTAGGGTATTGCGATAGCATCGATACCAAGGATTATAACAGGAAATTAGCCGAAAGGCGCATCGCAAATGTTCAACAGCTCTTGGAAAAAAGCGGAATGAAATTTGGCAAAAATCTGGAAACCATAGCTTATGGAAAAGAATTTAAACAGTCAAAAGTACAGGCGGAAAACAGAAAGGTAACTATTTTTTATAACGAACCGGAAGCTCCTCCTGCTGAAAGTGAACTCACCCGAAAAATAAAGCAATCAAAAGTAGGAGAAACAATTCCGTTGCCCAATATTTACTTTTTTAACAATGTAGCACGGATAGTTCCAAAATCGGAACCGACACTTTACGATTTGCGCTGTGCCATGGAAGAAAATCCTAAATTGAGAATCGAAATACAAGGACATATCTGTTGTGTTGTGGGAGAAGATGTGAAAGATGTTTCTACTGCCCGGGCCCGAGCGATATACAATTACCTGCTGCGAAATAAAATTGACCGAAAACGAATGAGTTATAAAGGATTTGGGTCCTCAAGGCCAATACACCCTATTCCCGAGAAAACGGCAGCGGAAGAAGACGAAAACCGTCGGGTGGAAATCCTGATTGTTGACAAATGACAGCTTATGCAATTCGAAAATTATATCAGCATAAATTTTCAGATTCTTAGATTTTCAAATTATCTTTGCCGACAACAACACAACACTACAAAATGAGCTCTGATAACAGCCAACGTTACAACCTTCGCGGGGTGTCGGCTTCTAAGGAAGATGTACACAATGCCATTAAAAACATCGACAAAGGATTATTCCCCAAAGCTTTCTGCAAAATCATTCCGGATTACCTGACAAATGATGACAATTATTGCTTAATCATGCATGCTGATGGAGCCGGAACCAAATCCTCTCTGGCTTACATGTATTGGAAGGAGACCGGAGATGTTTCGGTATGGAAGGGTATTGCACAAGATGCACTGATAATGAATATTGATGATCTTTTGTGTGTTGGTGCGACCGATAATATTCTGCTTTCGTCCACCATTGGAAGAAATAAAAACCTTATTCCGGGCGAAGTGATTTCAGCTATAATCAATGGAACTGAAGAGCTTATAGAGGAACTTAAATCTTTCGGTGTAACTATTCATTCAACGGGCGGTGAAACAGCCGATGTCGGTGATTTGGTCAGAACGATTATAGTTGATTCTACGGTTACTGCCAGAATGAAACGCAGCGATGTAATTGACAACGCTCAAATCAAAGCTGGTGATGTTATTGTTGGATTGGCTTCTTTTGGGCAGTCCAAATATGAGAAAAGTTATAATGGCGGAATGGGGAGCAATGGCTTAACTTCGGCACGACATGATGTTTTTGCCAAATATTTAGCGGATAAATACCCGGAAAGTTTTGACAGCGCTGTCCCAAATGAGCTCGTGTATTCAGGAAAAGTAAAACTTACCGATGCCGTTGAAGATGCTCCTCTGGATGCTGGTAAATTAGTCTTATCTCCAACACGGACTTATGCACCAATCATTAAGTCTGTTTTAAGCAAATATTCTCCAAAAGAGATTCATGGAATGGTGCATTGTTCGGGTGGTGCACAAACCAAAGTACTTCATTTTGTGGATAATGTACATGTAATTAAAGATAACCTGTTTCCTGTACCGCCTTTGTTTAAATTAATACAGGAACAATCCAAAACCGACTGGAAAGAAATGTATCAGGTATTCAATTGCGGTCACCGAATGGAATTATACGTTCCGCAGGAAGTAGCCGAAAGTATTATTGAAATCTCAAAATCATACGGAGTTGATGCCCAAATTGTTGGCAGGGTAGAAGCTTCAGAAACCAAAAAGCTCACTATTGAGAGTGAGTTTGGGAGGTTTGAATATTAAGTTTTGGAGATTTTTTTAAATTCTTCTAATGACAAGTCAATCAGATGTTCTATCTGAAGGAAGTTTTGAGCTAGTTTTGACACATCATTTTCAATATTATTAGTGCCCAAGGG
>CAMFLD010000192.1 GCA_945957245.1 uncultured Flavobacterium sp.
CAATATTCCGGTAGAAAATTGCAGTATTTTGATAATGAAACCAATTCTAACTATGTTCCTTATGTAGTAGAAACTTCCGTTGGACTTGACCGTATGTTTCTGGCCGTTTTCTCCACAGCTTTGCAGGAAGAAACATTAGAGGATGGTTCAACACGTACAGTATTGCGTCTACCATCGGTATTGGCGCCAACAAAAGCGGCAGTTCTACCATTGGTTAAAAAGGATGGCCTGCCTGAAATTGCTCAGCAGATTATTGATGATTTGAAATGGGATTTCAATGTAGCTTATGACGAAAAAGATGCAGTAGGCAGAAGATATAGAAGACAGGATGCATTAGGAACACCTTTCTGTATAACTGTAGACCATCAGACGATAGAAGATCAGACTGTGACTATCAGACACAGGGATTCTATGCAGCAGGACAGAGTCAAAATTTCGGAACTAAGAAATATCATTAACGAAGAAGTTTCGGTTAGAAATTGGCTTATGAAAATGTAAAATCATCCAAATTAAATAGGAAACCCAAATTCAGATTATGAGTTTGGGTTTTTTTATAAAAATAAAGCAGCAGTTTTTAGCAAGATAATAAGTGAATATTACAGGTGAGAGATTAAATTTTGTAAGCTTTTAATGGAATAAAAACCGACATATCAACAACCACAAACTATATATCAACAATTTTGTAATCCGACCCCCTAATTTTTTATTTTCGTTAAACGAAAATACCCGTCGTTTGAACGATTATATTTTCGTAGTCTATTATTTAGACTAATCTTAGCGAAGTAAAATAAGTTTCCCCAAACTGCCCTGAATTTCTCATGCTGATGTTTTCCTAAACCCGGACAAACATAGATGAGCCATACCTTTATTATCATAGACGACAGTCAGGATGATGTTGCGAAAACGCAGGCAATAGCCGAGCGGTTTCGGAATTTGTCATTTTTGGCTTCAGCTAATAATTATGATGATGGAGTTAATTTAATTTTGGAACATCAGCCCCATTTAGTCTTCCTTGAAATAGATCCGACAGATAAGAAAAGTAATCTCTCCCTGAGCTTAATCAATGAGCTTTACAGGTACCTGAAAAATGTGCCTAAAATCATAGTAACTACCAGTAAAAAAGATTTGGCTTATGACGCATTGCAATATGAGGTAGTGGATTATCTTTTAAAACCTTTGAATATTAATGATTTTAGAAAATCAATATTAAAGTTTGACCGGGCTATTCATTCGGATTTGCCTCACATGGAAGTTAAGAATCCTGTGGCGACCTATGAAGTCCTGGATGAAGCAGAAATTGCGCAAGTTCTGGAAAAAGAAGAGGATGTTGATCCTAATGTAAATGATATTGAGGTTAAGGTAACGCCCATGACGGTGGATAAACCAACCATTATAGAAAAACCAAATCAGGAATTGGTTATCTGCGTTAAATCGTATGGAGATTATCGCTATATTGATTCCTCGGATATACTTTACTTTGAAGCCGATAATAACTCGACCGACATACATTTGAATAATGGGGAAATGATTACTGCTTTCAAAACACTTAAGCATTTTGAAACCGTATTGCCAACTTCCCAATTCCTGAGAATACATAATAGTTATATTATAAATGTAAATCAGGTATCAAGAATCCATACCGGAAATACGGTTTGTTATATTAAAAACTCAACAACAAAACTGCCGTTTTCAAAATCCTATAAGGAAAATGTTGACTTAATTATTAGCCGTATTGCCTCAGGAAATTATTTGGAGATATAGAATATAATCTATATTTTTACAAAAAAATCCTACATGAATATACAGGTTTTAATGATTGATGATCATCCTCCAATTATTGAAGGATACAAATCGATATTATCTTTTAATCCACATGGATATATTTTAGAGACGACCGAAGCTTATTCCTGTGAAACGGCATACAAGGCTATTATTGATGTAGAACATCCATTTGATATAATATTTCTTGATTTGAACCTGCCTGCTTTTCCCGAGAAGAAAATTAATTCGGGTGATGATTTAATCCCACTAATTAGAAGGCATCATGCTAATGCGAAAATAGTTGTTCTAACTTCCCATACAGAGTTTTTATCGCTATTCAAAGTCTTGGACGAATATAAGCCGGAAGGGTTTTTGGTGAAAAGTGATTTTAAATCCCATGAACTTTTGACCGCTTTCCATGAGTTGGTACAGGGGAATAAGTATTACAGCGCAACCGTGATAGGCCATCAAAAACAATGGGATGAGCGAAATAAGGTCATGGACAGTTACAACCGCCAGATACTTTTATTACTTTCTCAAGGAGTCAAAACCAAAAACCTCCCCGGTTTATTACATCTTTCTAAAAGTGCTATTGACAAAAGGAAAGCTATCATCAAACAAATTTTTGGCATTGACAAAGGTACCGATGAGGATATCCTTAAAGAAGCCAGAAAACAGAAGTTGATATAAACAAGAATCAAACTTTTTAAAATGTACACTTTTAGTGTAATTATATATAAAAACTACAATCTATTTTTGCTTCATCAACAACAGGGAATTAAGAAGCCTTAAGACTTCAAAAATTAGAAAATGAGGTATCACAATGGGTTATTGATTTTGTTCTTTTTCGCTGCATTTGCGTTTAACATATGTGCTCAGGAAAAAGATGTAAAGAACAATAATTTTAAGGAATGTTCAATAATAACGTCCTTTTATGATGAAAAAATAGAATATCAATTTGCTTCTATCGAAGATTTGGAGAAAAATTTAGAAACTATTTTAAAGGACGCAGATTGTGCTGGAAAAGAAGATAAAAAAAAGGAAAGTGAATTGGTAGTGGAGCTTAGACTGGGAATTATTAAAGATAATATTAGAAATATAACATCAGAAAAAATTACAATAGGTTGTACGCAGGAAAAAATGAACATAGCGTTAAATAAGCTAAAATCGGCAATTCATGCGGTAATTGATAAAGACACTGTTTGTCAGATGAGTAAGTGAATGCATAATTCATTTAATTGTGGGAGATTGGGTTCCGGTTTTTTAACCGGGACTCAATTGTTTTATATATATAGGATATGAATAGGATTTTATTTTCAATTTCGATAATTTTTATACTTTCTTTAAATAGCTGTACTTCAAAAACAGCCGGTAAAGAGGCAGCAAGAAATGATTCCATTAAAAAATATTTAGAGTTGGCGGGAAACGGTGACCTAGATTCTAAAACAAGAAAAAAATATAACGATAAGGCCCTTGAGATTCTTGATATAAGCAGAAATGATACCCTTGCCAGATTTTTTTTAGGTTCAATTTCTGCAAATTGTATTAGGATTAAAGATTTTGAAAAGTACAAAAAAGTTTCCAAGTATCATTATGAAAAAGCTGTTCAGTCAAAGGATACGTTAAACCTGATGCGATATTATTGGTATAAAGGAGTCAGCTATACTGCTCATAAAATTAATGATAGTGCTTTTTACTGCTTTATTAAAGCTGAGGAACTTCACAAAAAAAATAAACAGGATATTTCGCTCGGGAATATAAAATTAAATAAAGGCATTACACAATTTCGTATTGGGGATTATTCTGGGGCTGAAATATCACTGATAACGGCATATAAAATATATGATAAAAAAAATGAAAAAGAATTGATTTATCAAGCGTTAAATCAATTGGGTCTCACATACAATGAGTTAGGAGACTACAAAAAATCGCTTTATTATCACATGAAGGCATTGGAAACAATTAACAAAGATGAAATAGATGACAAGGATCTTAAAAAAACAGTATGTTATAATAATATAGGTTATTTATATCTCAATCAGAAGAAATACCAAAAGGCAGTCAGAAACTTTGAAATGGGTTTAAAATATAAAAATCTAATCGTCGAGGACATTGAACTATATGCTTTGTTGAAAAGTAATCTGGCTTATACGAGATTCAAAATGAAAGATTTTGCCAAAGTTCCAAAACTTCTCGAAGAAGCCCTGCGTTTCAAGGGGCGATTAAAAAGCATGCAGGTGTTAACCAATTTATATGCTCATTATGCCGAATATTATGAACAAGTAGGAAAACATTCATTAGCAATAAAATATTGTGACAAGAGTTTAAGAGAAGCCGAAAGCTCAAAAAAATCAGCAGGTTTACTTGTTAGTTTATATGTTGAGGCTTTAATTAATAAAGAAAAAACTGCTGAATATCTTGAAAAATATACCAAAATTGTAAATGATTTTCAAATTGAGGAGCGAAAATCCAGAGATAGGTTTGATAAAATCAAATTTGACACAGCAGAAATAACCCAAGAAAAAGAAAATGCCATAAAACAAAGATGGGTTGTAAGCATTACTTCAATTATCATAATTTTACTTGTTTTAATAATTCTGGTGATTACAAATCAACAAAGTAAGGAGAAAGAAATACAGCTATTAAAACGTCAGCAAAAGGCAAATGAGGAAATTTACACGTTGCTGCTTATTCAAAATGACAGGGAAGATGAAGCAAGGCGTTCTGAAAAAATAAGAATTGCACAGGAACTTCATGACGGAGTTATGAACCGCTTGTCAAGTACGAGACTTAATTTGGATATCTTAAAATATAAGAATGATGAAGAAACCATAAAAAAATGCCTGCCTCATATCGAAGAACTTTATCAGATTGAACAGGAAATAAGGAATATCTCCCATGATTTAAATATAGAAGCGTTTACCAATAGCAATAGTTTTGTTGCCCTACTGGACAATTTAATATCGAAACTCAATGAAATTTCAAGCACCAGATATAGCATTGAAATGAGTCAGGATCTTTTCTGGAATATAATATCAAGCAATACTAAGATTAACATATACCGAATCATTCAGGAATCGTGTAGTAATATTAATAAGTTTGCTAAGGCTCAAAATGCAACAATAAGCTTAACCCTGGATGAGAATAATCTTTGTTTATCAATTACAGATGACGGACAGGGATTTGACACCGAAACCAAATCGGCAGGAATTGGTCTTAAAAATATAGAACAGCGTGTAGAAATGTTAAACGGAGATTTCTTTATTCAGTCCATAAAGAATAAAAGTACATCGATAAATATCGCAATACCGATCCTATAAATTTAGTATTTAAAGAAGATGATATGTCTGCTTTTTTAAATGTTATTTATTATTCATCCACTCGGATTTCAGGATTTTTGTTTGAAATCGATTTTTATAAAAGCCAATAACGATGGGCTTTTTAGCCAAAATTGGCAAAATCACAAAAATCATCCACTCGGATTTGAATATCATCCACTCACAAACGACACCATTCTACCATAAAGGCCATTTATTATAGGAGTTGCATGAGACATCCTTTTTAGTTTTACATCGTGAAAGTGTCAAAAGCCTCAAATCAAACAAAAGGCACACACCACAAAAACGAAAGCAAAACAAAAATATAAAAGTCTCAAAATCATGAAAAAATTAGCAACAACATTCAGTCTGTTAACACTAATGTTAATAGTAACTTCATTTACAACTCCTGAAATTGGAGGAAGTGGTTCAGGTACCGGAGCCGGAAACGGAGGTCTTGGAACAGGACAATTAGAAATAGGAGGAAGAGGTGCAGGAACAGGCGCTGGAAACGGAGGTCTTGGAACAGGTCAACTAGAAATAGGTGGAAGTGGTTCAGGAACTGGCGCTGGTAATGGAGGTCTTGGAACAGGTCAATAATTAAAAATATTTTTATAAATTATAAAAGCTACCGTTGTTGGTAGCTTTTTTTTTTTGAATATATTTGTTTACATGGTAAACTATTATTAATTAATTGAAAAAAGAATACTTAATATTTGTCATTATATTCGCTTTGCATTCATGTTCCAAAAGCAAAGTAAAAGTCGATTCAGCAAACGATGTTTCTGATAGTATTTATTATTATTTTTCTGAGTTTGACCAAAAAAATCTACCAGT
>CAMFLD010000193.1 GCA_945957245.1 uncultured Flavobacterium sp.
GTTTACAGATGTTGAACTTAAGACCAAATCAATTCAAAATTTAGAATTCATAATTCAAAATAAAACAACTGGTTGTTGGGTTTTGGTTATTCGTTTATTCTTCTATTTATTCATCATTTTCAAATCTTCAAATCTTCAAATCTTCAAATTTTCAAATCATCAAATTCAAAATTTAGAATTCAAAATTCATAATAAAAAATAGCTGGTTGTCGTTTAACAGCTCACTCTTGCCTCTTGCTTCTTGCTTCTTGCTTCTTGCCTCTAACTTCTATTACAATTCAACCCATAAAAAAAGCCTCCCTGATGGAAAGGCTTTCTGTTCCTGTTGTATCATAGTTTTGGTATGGGAGAATACACTTTGCTTTGAGACAGCAGGGTGCTGATTGTTGTTTAGAAAGTTATAGCTCCGATATTCGTGGTTTGTCCTGCAGTAACTGTAATATTGGTCTGGGTAACCGGTAATAATGGTAATACAGGAGTGATGGTTACGGTATAATTGCCCGGTGGTAATCCGGTAACCTGGAATTGTCCGGAAGCATTCACGCCACTGGTGTATGTCACATTGGTGGATGAAGTGGCGGCTACCATAGCTACTCCAACAGGTGTTATGGTTCCTTTGATATTTCCGCTCACTGCAGTAACGACAGTTCTTACAACCGGTTTTAATTTATAAGTCCCATTTCCGGTTTCAACAATGGAGTTGTGTGCATCAAAATCCAACAGGATTTCGTTGTCAATATCAGCATTAAGCGTTTGGTTTACCTGTAGTTTGAGTCCGCTTTGATCGGCACTTGGAGTACTTAGCGGATGGCTTACACCATTTACAACTACAGTGTTGTTTGTTCCTAATACCAGACGAATTTGTTTCACATTAGCCTCAGTCAGATTACTGGTGGCTATTAGGGTATTTGTTCCGTTTGAAAAATCCAGCAGGTTGTAGATTCCGGCTGTTGTGTTTAAGGTTACTGTCTGGCCGCTTTCTCCGGTAACTTCTACTGCCTGAAGGTCGATATTGACTTCGTCATAGGGACCGGGAGCGTCAGTCATACGTACTTTATAAGCATAATTTCCGTTTCCTGAATCGGAATTACTGTCGTTGCAGGCACCGAATAGTGTTATGCCTACAATTGCAAATAGCATAAAGATTGACTTTTTCATAATTATAATTTTTAGTAATTAGTAGATATGCAAAGTTTGGTATTCTTTAGCTAAACGCTTTTACACAATATTTGGAGAGTTTTACAGGACTTTCATAAAAGAAAAATGCCCAAAGTTGACACTCCGGACATTTCTCACTATGAAAATTGTTTACTTTACTCTTATTTCATCTTGCCATTGGTTACAGCAACTACTGCGCCTACAATAGCGGCTAAGATTAGGCTTATGACTGCACCCATAGCGGTCATTTTATAATCTAAATTATCATACATGTGGTAAAAGCAGTCAAACCAAATACTCATAAGCAAGCCTACACCTGCTGCGACTTTCATACCGGGAACACATTTTGTAATGCCTTCGCCCTGAGAAAAAATGTATGAGATGATAAAACCAAATATCATGCATCCTGCAAAAATTACCATTAGGTTTTCTTTACCTGCGTTTGGTGCTGTCGGATCATTAAGCAAGATTCCGTAAACAAGCCACCCTAACAAAAAATTGACAATTCCACCGACTATACCGCCGATAATAAAGTTTTTTACATTCATAATTAAAAGTTTTGGTTAGTTCAATAAAAGTATTAATATATTGATAATGATTTAATTATTTAATAAAATAATTGTTAACTATTTAAAATACAGGATTGTTAATAACAAAAAAAGCCTCCTCAAAGGGAAGCTTTCTAAATCGTGATGCCTGTTTTAGGCTTCGGGTTTTCCGTATATTTTTTGATATAAGTCTTTGTATTTCTCCAATACAATTTTACGTTTCAGTTTGAGTGTAGGGGTCAGGTGTCCTCCGTCAATTGACCAAACATCGGGGGTAAGTTCAAAACGTTTGATTTTTTCCCAGTGTCCAAATTTGGCATTGATGGTTTCCACTTCCTGCTCAATACGTTCTTTTACTTTAGGGTCGGCACTGATGTCGGCATTGGTTGGACCAAGTGTGACATTATGAAGTGTCGCCCATTCCCTGATAAAGGCAAAATTAGGCTGAATGAAAGCCGCCGGCATTTTTTCATCGGCACCAATTACCATGATATTTTCAATAAAACGGGATTGTTTCATGGCATTTTCCAATAATTGCGGGGCAATATATTTTCCTCCCGATGTTTTGAACATTTCCTTTTTCCTGTCGGTAATCTTTAGGAATCCTTCAGAATCAATTTCTCCTATGTCTCCGGTGTGGAAATAACCGTCAACGATAGCTTCGCTGGTTAGTTTTTCGTCTTTATAATAGCCCATCATTACGTTAGGTCCTTTGCAGAGAATTTCGCCATCAGCAGCAATCTTTACTTCTACATTGGCTATGATGTGTCCTACGGTACCAATTTTGAAACCACGGTTACGCCTGTCATTTACAGCAATTACCGGAGAAGTTTCCGTTAGGCCATAACCTTCCATGATGTAGATTTCGGCAGCGGCAAAAATACGTAACAGCCTTGGCTGCATAGCGGCACTTCCGTTTACAATAAGTTCGAGCTTCCCGCCCAGACCTTCTTTCCATTTGCTGAAGATAAGCTTACGGGCTATGGACAACTGTAGTTCATACCACCAGCCGTTGGCTCCATAAGGTTCGTATTTGGCTCCTACATCAACTGCCCAGAAGAACAGTTTGCGTTTGATTCCGGTGAGTTCAGAGCCTTTGGCAATGATACGCTCATACACTTTCTCGGTAAGTCTTGGCACGCCTGTCATTACGGTAGGCTGTACTTCACGGACATTGTCTCCGATTTTTTCTATGGATTCACCAAAATATACAGAAACACTGTAATATTGGTAAATATAGGTTACCATCCGTTCATAAATATGGCAGATGGGCAGGAAGCTCAACGCTATGCTTTTTCCTTCGTCAAATGGAATGCGGCTGGCACTGTCGAGTACATTGGAAACAATATTGTTATGAGATAACATAACACCTTTAGGCTTTCCGGTGGTTCCGGATGTATAGATAATGGTTGCCAGTTCTTCCGGTTTGACCAGGTTTTTGCGTTCTTCCACCATATCCTGATTGCTGGGGTCTTCACCAAGAGCCAGCAGTTCTTTCCAGTTTTTGCAGCCTTCAATTTCATTAAAGGAATAGACTTCGATTAGATTGGGAACTTTACTTTTGATAAGGTTAACTTTATCAAGAACTTCTTTATCTGAAACGAAACAGTATTTTGACTCACTATGATTGAGGATGTATTCGTAATCGTCTTCTGTAATGGTAGGGTAGATGGGTACATTCTGCGCTCCTACCTGCAAAATTCCGATGTCCATTACGTGCCATTCCGTACGGTTATTAGAAGATATAATGGCGATTTTATCATTCTTTTTTACTCCCAAACGGACGAGTGCCCTTGATATCGTGTTGGCCCGGTCAATATACTCCTGGGTTGAGGTAGCTACCCATTTGCCGTCATATTTGGTAACAAGACAGTTGGGTTTATTGTTTTTGGAAAGCTGGTAGTAGGGAAAGTCAAAAAGTCTCGAGATTTCAGTCATTCGGATGCTAATTTTAATGCAAATTAAATAATATTGGCGTGATGCACAATATTAATTTAAAATATAAAAAAGTTCACCCTGAAATATGTAGTTTTGTTTTCCATAATTTTGAGTTTCTGATGAAAAAATATCCACGTTTTGACGAGTATAAAGTCTTAGCCATTAGAATTTTACTGGCTTATGTTTTTTACTCTATTGCCCGAGTTTTATTTTATTGGTATAACAGTTCGCTGATAAAAGTGGATAGCATAGGGGATTTTATGGCACTCTGCTATCACGGATTGGCTTTTGATACGACTACGATTTTGTATATCAACGGGCTTTTTCTTTTAGGTTCGATTTTACCATTGGTCAATAACACTAAAAAGCGTTTTCAAAAGGTACTTTTTTATTTGTATTTTATTCCGAATCTGATTGCTTATGCGACCAATTTTGTGGATTTTATTTATTACCGTTATACCTTCAGCAGAAGCACCCGGGCATCATTGGATACACTTGAAAATGAGAGTAATAAATGGTTGTTGTTAGCAAACTTCCTCAAGAATTACTGGCATGTTTTTCTGTTGTTTTTTGTGCTGTCTTATCTTTGGATTTGGCTTTACAAAAAAACGAAGGTACAGCCTAAAGAAGAAACGGCTAATGCCAGGTATTTTGGTTTTTCCATTGTAAGCCTGCTGGTTATAGCTACGATTTGTGTGGGAGGTATCAGAGGCGATTTCAAAAAAAGTACCCGTCCTATCAATATTCTTGATGCCAGTCGGTATGTTTCTAATGTAGCGCAGTCGGATATTGTACTCAATACGCCCTTTGCCATCATCAGAACCTGGAATACGAATACGTTCAAGAAAGTAAATCTGGTTTCAAAAGCGGAAGCTGATCGATTGTTGGTTCCAATTAAGGAATATCATAACAACCCGCCGACAAAACCTAATATTGTAATTTTTATTCTGGAGAGCTTTGCCCGTGAATATAATGGAGCTTTTAATAAAGGAACTACAATACCGGATTATGAGGGTTATACGCCTTTTGTAGATTCGTTGTCGCAACATAGTTTGATTTTTACTAATGCGTATGCTAATGGATGGAAATCCATTCACGGGATGTCTTCTGTAATTGCCGGGATTCCGTCTTTCCAGAATGCGTTTACTTCTTCGCCTTACCCGAAGCAAAAGATTGAATCCTTGGTTTCTACCCTGAAAAGTGAAGGCTATGATACTTCGTTTTTCCATGGGGCGCCAAATGGTTCGATGGGCTTTTTAGGTTTTGGTAATATTCTGGGTTATGATCATTATTACGGTAAGACCGAATATAATAATGATGCTGATTTTGATGGGGTTTGGGGTATTTGGGACGAGCCTTTCTTTCAGTATTTCAATAAGACACTTTCGCAGAAAAAACAGCCTTTTATGGCTACGTTGTTTTCGGTTTCCTCGCATGAGCCTTATAAAGTTCCGGAGAAATATGCGGGCAAATTCCCTAAAGGGAAAGTGAATATCAACGAGAGTATCGGCTACACGGATTATGCCTTAAAACAGTTTTTTGCAGCAGCGAAGAAACAGCCTTGGTATAAAAACACCATTTTTGTTATGGTAGCAGACCATGGAAATACGATTGCTTATGACGAATACAAAAAGGAATTCAATAAAAATACGGTGCCTATTTTATTCTTTTCTCCAAATGAAAAGTATGTGGGAGTCAACACCGACTGGGCACAACAGATTGATATTTATCCTACTTTGTTGGATATGATTGGTTACCAAAAGCCTTTCAGGAGTTGGGGTAGGAGTTTGATTAATGACAAACAGGTGGCGCCTTTTGTAGTAAAATATGGTTCCAATATGTACCAGTTTATGAGTGGCGATTACATCTGCACCTTTGACGGTAAAAAAGCCATTGGTTTTTACGATAAGAATGATAAAGGAATGGAACATAACCTGATATCAAAAAGAAATGCGGCCATGGATTTACTGGAGTTAAGATGCAAGGCTTTTGTGCAGGACTATATGGAGCGTGTAATTGATAAGAGGCTGACGACTGTGAAGTAGTTTTTGAAAGTTGCAAAGTTGCAGAGTAGCAAAGTGGCAAAGTTTCAGAGTTTTTGAATTATAAAAAAGGTTTTACTTTTAGTAAAACCTTTTTTATTTTAAAAATATAGCATGAAGTTTACAACTGTACTCAGTAACTTTGCTACTTTGCTACTTTGCTACTTTGCTACTTTGCTACTTTGCTACTTTGC
>CAMFLD010000194.1 GCA_945957245.1 uncultured Flavobacterium sp.
CGACAAATACAAAGTGTTCCCAATTCCAAGTAACTCACTTCAGGCTAATCCAAATTTAACCCAAAACACAGGATATTAAGATTTAATACATAGAAGATATGAAAAACTCAATTAAATTATTAATAGCTTTTGTAAGTATACTGTCCTTTTCTTCATGTACAGAAGATGTTCAGAAAACAGGAGCTGTTACACAGCAGTCAGGGTTAAAACTACTAGTTCCTAATTCCAGTTTTAATATTGTTGTAGATGGGACTAAATTAAGTAACCTGGCCACTACTTTTGTTTGGACTGACTCTGACAACCCATCGGGTGACAGCGTTAGTTATACTGTTGAAGCTGCAGTAGGAGGAACAAACTTTGCAGCGCCAATAACAATTGGAACTACAACAGAACATTTTTTAGATGTAACCACAGGGCTTTTAGATACAACAGCTAAAAATTTAGGTTTAGCACCAATGACTGAAGGTCAGATGGATGTTCGTATCAAAGCGGCTTCCGGAACATCAAACTTTTACACTTTAAAAGTTACTCCGTATCAGCCAAACTGGGGGATTATCGGAAGTGCCACAGCAGCAGGCTGGGGAGCCAGTACTCCAATGACCTATAACCCGATGACCGGTAAATATTCAATCTCATTAGGTTTGACAACAGGAGAGTTTAAGTTTAGGTTAGACAATAGCTGGACAACAAATTATGGGGATGACGGAAATGATCTTTCCCTAGATGCTGGCGGAGCTAATATCCCGGTAGCAGCTGGTAATTATACTATCGTTGCAGACTTTACAAATCATACTTATACCATAACTCCAATTCCAAATGCTTGGGGAATTATTGGAGATGCTACGCCAACCGGATGGAGTTCAGATACCCTTATGGATTACAATCCTGCAACAGGTAAATATTCTATCATTATGAGAATGAATGTGGGTAGTTTCAAATTCAGACTTAACCATGATTGGGGAACCAATTATGGAGATGATGGAAATAATCTGACGCTTGATAATGGAGGTTCTAATATTCCAATTACAGCAGCAGGTACTTACTACATTACAACCGATTTTACAGGTTTAACGTATACAATAACACAATTATAATTTAAAAAATAGCATATGAAAAATAGTGTTAGACTTTTAATTGCTTTTATGAGCGTAGCTGCTATATCATGTACAGATGATGTTCAGGATAGAACAGCGGTTTCTGAAAATACGGCTCCTGTTTTGAAAACACCTTCTACAATTAATATAGCTCTTGATCATAATTATCCAAACGATCCGGCTACAACAATTGTATGGGACAAAGCTGTATATAACGGTACTCAAACAGTTATTAATTACAACATTGAATTTGATGAAGCCGGAAATAATTTTGCTTCTCCAACAGTAGTAGCAACTACGACGGATAAATTCAAAGCATTTTCAATCGGTGAGTTAAATGCTGCGGCTTTAGATGCAGGATTTGCACCTTTTGTTTCAAGTAATATTGATGTGAGAATCAAATCAACAGTGGGTAGTTTAGGTGCTTTGCCTCAAACTTCTAACGCCATCACTTTAACTTTAACTCCTTATCCGGCATGGCCTAACTGGGGAATATTAGGTGATGCTACTCCAACAGGATGGGGTTCTGATACCAATATGGACTATGACTTGTCAACACACTTGTATTCCATTACAATGAACATGGTTCCTGGAGGATACAAGTTTAGATTAGATGATGGGTGGTCAGTTAATTTTGGAGATGACGGAGATGATTTAACTTTAGATCCTAATGGCGCCAATATTCCGATTACTGTTGCCGGTACCTACAAAATTGTTGCTAACTTCAGTAATGTTACAGCGGGAGGTATGGCTCCTAAAACGTATACCGTTACCCTACAATAATTAATTTAATTAAATAATTAAAAGGGCTATCCTTAAGGGTAGCCCTTTTTAACAAAACAAAATTCTATGAAAAAAATTGTTTTACTTTTCTTATTGTTTTCAACAATAAGTTTTTCACAGATAACAACGACACCTTCGCCGGCAATTGCGTCAGGAGTTGTTACTCTTAACTTTAATAAAACGGGAACACCACTAGCCAGTTATACCGGAACAATTTATGCTCATATCGGATTAACAGTTGATGGTGTACAATGGACAGCTGTTAAGGGAACCTGGGGTAATAACACAACCCAGCCTGCACTGACTTTAGTTTCCGGAACAAATTATTCCCTGACCTTAGGAACCGATTTATATTCTTATTTTGGAGTTTCAACAAGTAGCTCCATTACACAAATATGTGTCGTGTTAAGAAATTCAGCCGGAAATACACAAACAGCTGATACCTTCTTAAATGTAGGAGCATTCCAGTCAGCATTGGTAACACCAACTGAAAATACTACGACGATTATCAATTCCGGACAAAATCTTTCCGTTACAGCCAATAATACTAACGGTTCTGCTGATTATAATTTGTTTGCAAATGGTGTAAGCATCAATACCGCTTCAGGGACATCATACTCTTACACTGACAGTAACATTACGAGCAACAAAAACTATGAACTGAAAATTACACAGGGAACAACAACATTTACCAAAAAATTCAATGTTATTGTGGTGCCAACAACCGTGAATCAGGCATTAGGTTCAGGACTTGAAGACGGAATCAATTACAATTCATCCGATACCTCAAAAGCAACACTGGTTTTAACAGCACCCGGAAAAGACTTTGTTTATGTAGCCGGGAGTTTTAACAACTGGATGCCGGACGGTAATTATGCAATGAAAAAAGACCCGTCAACCGGTAAATTTTGGATAGAACTCACCGGATTAACACCCGGTACCAACTACACTTATCAGTATTGGGTGGTTGACCAAACACCTACAACCAATTCACAAGCAGTAGTAAAAGTAGCTGATCCCTATTCAACTTTAGTGCTTTCCCCTTATGACGATCCATATATACCAGCAGGAAATTATCCAAATATGCCGGTATATCCTACAGGACAACAATTTGAAGTAACTGTGCTTCAAACAGGGCAGACTCCTTACAACTGGAGTTCAGCGACAACCAATTTTGTTAAGCCAAGCAAAGACAAATTAGTTGTTTATGAAGTTTTAATCAGAGATTTTGATGCGAATAGAACATTCCAGTCCTTAATCGACAGAATTGATTATTTCAAAAACTTAAAAATCAATGCTATCGAGTTAATGCCGGTAATGGAGTTCGAAGGAAATGAAGGTTGGGGATACAATCCTGCTTTCCACATGGCCTTGGATAAATTCTACGGAACTAAAGCTAAGATGCAGGAATTTGTAGACTTGTGCCACCAAAATGGAATCGCAGTAATTTTGGATATAGCTTTAAATCATGCCTTCGGAAGATGTCCGTTGGTTAGAATGTGGCAAAATGACCCAACTAATACAGGTTACGGTGCACCAGCCACAGATAATCCGTATTTCAATACTGTGGCAAAACACAGTTATGGAGTTGGAAACGATTTCAACCATTCCTCAGATTACACAAAATACTTTGTAAAAAGAGTAATCAAACAATGGACTAACGAATTAAAAGTCGATGGATTCCGTTGGGATTTAACAAAAGGCTTTACCCAGGCATGTAGTGCCGGAGATGATACCTGTACCAATGCTTATCAGGCAGACAGGGTGGCAATCTTAAAAGAATATGCAGATTACGAGTGGTCATTAGACCCTTATCAATATGTTATTTTTGAGCACCTTGGAATTGATAGTGAAGAGCAGCAATGGGCTAATTACCGAATCTCAGAAACTCCGAGCAAAGGAGTAATGATGTGGGGTGAAATGACTTATGCCTATTCACAATTAATGGAAGGATATACTACCGGAGCTGATATTACGAGAATTGGTAGCGATGCTCACGGATTTACTGCAAAAAGACTTATGGGTTATCCTGAAAGCCATGATAAAGAAAGAGTTATGTATTCCGGTATAACTTACGGAGTGGGATCAGGTTCAAACCCTCCTGTGGGAAGTTTAAACAACTGTCTGACCCGTATGTCTGCAATTGGAGCAATCTCAATACTAGTTCCGGGACCAAAAATGATTTGGCATTTCGCCGATTTAGGAATGAACAGTTCTATCTATACCTGTACAGATAACAGTATAAATACTGAATCAGATGCTATTACCGGTGACTGTAAATTAGCTACAAAACCGCAACCACAATGGACTAACAACTGGTTGGGAGTTTCACAACGTGCAGCCGTTTACAATAACTGGGCAAAATTCATCCAGCTTAAAAGAGACAATGCCGTGTTTAACGGAAGTTATGCCATAAGCCCTAACGGAAACAATCTATTACAGAGAGTTTATGTTTACGACAATTCCTTACCATCAACTCAATTGAAAAATGTAGTTATTTTGGCAAATTTTGGAACGTCGACACTCAATATTACCCCTGATTTCCCTTATACAGGAACATGGTACAACCTAATGGATAATACTTCTACTTCGGTGACAAGCACCACGGCAGCTATCAGTTTGGGAGCAGGACAGTTTAGAATTTATGGAAATCAGCCGGCTACATTAAGTACTGATGATTTTACTTTGGACAATTCAATTAGCCTTTCCCCAAATCCAACAAGCAGTTATTTTACTATCAATGCAAATATTGAAAAGGTTGAAATCTTCTCAATAACAGGACAGTTGGTGAAATCATTTGATGGAGGACAATTAGAAGACTATCAGTACAATGTTGGAGATTTGACAAAAGGAGTTTATTTGGTAAAAGCCATAAACGTAAATAATCAGTCAAAAACAATGAAATTAATTAAACAATAAAATTAGAGTTAGTAATAATTAAGTTTGTTTTAAAAGCCACGTTCTCAGAGCGTGGCTTTTTTTGTTTTGTCTAAAATAGTTGCTATAACGCTTTTTTTACTGGACAATGAATATTATTTTTGCCCCATGAAGAAGCCCTCCAAGCCAATACTTTTCAAAATTCTGAAAATCACAGGGATAACTGTGGGTTCAGTATTATTGCTTTTGTTTTTGATACCAATACTTTTTCCGGGTAAAATTGCAGAAGAAGTAAAATCGTTTGCCAATAAAAAACTAAATGGTAAACTTGATTTTAAAGAAGCCAATCTTTCGTTTTTCAATCATTTTCCTTCGTTAACATTAACGCTAACAGACTTTTCATTAGAAGGTTCAGCACCTTTCAAGAATCAAAACCTGCTTTCAGCGCAGGAAGTAGCATTTGGAATCAACATAAAATCGCTGTTGTTTGATAAGAAAATCAACATTGACAAAATTTATGTTTCTGATGCCTTGATTACTGTCAAAGTGAATGCCAAAGGAGAAGCCAATTACAATGTGTACGCTCCAGATACAACTGCTATTAAAAACGCTAAGGATTCTAGTTCTGCCTCTTTGAAAATTGAACGCATAGTTATTGAAAAAACACATTTTGTCTATGACGATCTTTCTTTACCCATGCATATAGACGCTGGCGGATTTGATTATGAAGGCAAGGGTGATTTTAGTAAATCTATTTTTGACCTCACATCTAAACTCAAAGTGAGCGCCATTGATTTTAATTATGACAAACAGAATTATTTTGTTTCCAAAACAGTATCAGCTAAACTTGTCACTAAGATCAATACCAATTCATTAGAATTTTTATTTGAAAAAAACGATCTGTTTATTAATCAGCTGCCATTAGATTTTAAAGGCCGATTTGCCTTTTTGAAAAATGGCTATGACTTGGATTTTAAAGTGAATAGTAATGAAACATCGCTCCATAATTTTATTACAGCTTTTCCTCCAGAACTATTGCAATGGTTGGAACATACAGAAGTCAAAGGGGCAGTTAATTTTAAAGCAGCATTGAGTGGACAATATATAGC
>CAMFLD010000195.1 GCA_945957245.1 uncultured Flavobacterium sp.
CGGAGAAAAATTACCGTCAGCTGCTATCCCAAGATCGTACGCAAATAATTCTAAAGTAGGCACTTCAGAATTAATCAAATCCGGAACAGCTACTATAGATGGAAAAGACTATTTCTACGCAAAAGCAAAGAATGGCGCTACTATTTATTACGATCGGTTTGGGAATGAAGTTAATGATAAGCAAAATAAATCAAACAGAGATGAAGGAACGGGTAGAACAAGCTCCAATGGTAAAATTGGCAAGGATACTTTGCTCGAAAAATCTGGAACTAAAATTATCAACCGAAAGGTTTATTATTATGCTAAATCAAAACAAGGTTTGATGGAATATTATGATCAATACGGCAACAGGGTTAATATGGAAGGGGAATTAATAAAGCCTAAAAGGCAGTAGAAATAGGGTGGCTTATTAGGCATCTGAATAGCATGAATCCATATGGGGTTAATACATTTTCTCAAAGCTTTATCTGACATGAGTTTCCTTTAAAAAATGTACGCATATTTCTTGTATGAAATAGAAGGAACACATGAACTAGGATATTTATAATGCATTTGAAATTGTGCAGCACAGCCTGCCGTGAATGCTCTCAAAACGCTTTTAACACAAAAAAGCCTCACATTTCTGTGAGGCTTTCTGTGATCCCGCTGGGATTTGCACCTAGTGCAAAAATCGGCGTTTGCAATATTTTAGAGTGGCTTGGAAATTCGTACTCCCCGAATAACGCACCTTTTATTTAATAGAGAATAGCTGCAAATGCTATAATGTAAATATACTCGATTTATCAACTATCAACAAATTAAAATTGATCTAACTTTGCTGAATGGAAATCATCAGATCATTATCAATATTTGTTCTCGCAGGACTTTGCGAAATTGGAGGTGGGTATCTCATTTGGTTGTGGGTAAAAGAAGATAAGCCTATATGGTATGGATTAGTCGGAGCACTTATACTTGTTACCTATGGAATAGTGGCTACCTGGCAATCTGCTAACTTCGGACGGGTTTATGCTACCTATGGCGGAATATTTATCGTTATGGCCTTATTGTGGGCATGGAATGTTGATAACTTTAAGCCAGATCGGTATGATGTTATTGGTGCGACAATCGCGTTGATTGGAGTCTGCATTATCATCTATGCACCAAGATCAGCTTAAAAGGATAGCTCGTGATTTTCTGTTTGTTATATTTATTTGATTATACCTACATCTAGTAATACTAAACTACTGTAGCGTAACCAGCTTCTCTAAACCTATCTATTTATTCTTTTAAGTTGCTTCATTTTTGAAAGTACAGAATAAGAAATTCTGAGTTGTGCCAAACGGAGTAGAATGGTCACTGTATTGGAAATAAATTTGATTAAACGAATTTCCAAATTTGTCATTCAAGGACTCATTTGTATATTGTTTGATATCCAGACCGCTGCATTTGACTGGGCCATTTTCAGAGAAAGTTCCAATGATTAAGAATCCGTTTAGATTGATTGTTTTTTTCGCAATCGAAATATATGTTTCTATATGCTCTTCAGTAATTAAGAAATGAAAAGCTGCTCTGTCGTGCCAGAGGTCATATTTTTCAGTAGGTTTAAATTCGGTAACGTCGGTAACAATCCATTTCACCAATTTGCTTTTTTCTCCCAATCTATTTTTGGATTTTTCGAGTGCTTTTTCAGAAATATCCAGGACGGAGATGTTAGTATATCCTAAATCCAAAAGAGCATCTGCCAAATGGCTTTCCCCTCCTCCAATATCAATAATGGGTGCAGAAAGAGGTAACTTTAATTTTAGGATAAGATCAATCGATGTTGCCGGATATTCCTGGTACCAACTAACCTCATTCTCGTTCTTACTTTGGTAAATAGTATTCCAATGTTGTGTTGAAGTATTATCTGTACTCATCTTTATTTAAATATTTTTTACCCCGAATAAATGTCCGACTAGAGCTGTTGCAGCCATTGCAATGGTTCCCCAAAGGCACATTCTGAGAACGGCATTTATTATTTTTGAACCTCCTGTTTTTGCTGAAATGGCACCCATCAACATCAAAAATACGATAGACAAAGTATATTGATAATAAACCATTGTTTTTAATGGAGCGAACAAAGAAACCAGATAAGGCAAAATTCCCCCTACTGTAAAAGATGCAAAGGATGCTATGGCTGCCTGCAAAGGTTTTGCTTGTGTAATCTCATTAAGGCCTAGTTCATCTTTGGCATGGGCTTCGAGTGCGTTGTGGCTGGTCAATTCTGTTGCCACTTGCAGAGCTGTTTGCTTACTTACACCTCTTCGTTCATATATTTTTGCCAGTTCTGCTAATTCTAAGTCGGGCATTTCTTTTAACTCTTTTTCTTCTCTCAACAAGTCGGCCTTTTCGGTATCAGCCTGCGAACTGACAGAAACATATTCTCCTGCAGCCATAGACATTGCTCCGGAAACCAAGCCAGCCAATGTGGCAAGAATAATCGTATTTCTTTCTGAACTGGCCGCCGCAACACCAATGGCAATACTTGTTACAGATAAAATACCATCATTTGCACCAAGTACCGAGGCACGCAGCCAACCAACACGATTGGTGTAATGTTTTTCTAAAACATCTCTATTCATCAGTGATTGAAATTTTTTACAAGTGTGGTAATACCAGTAATAGCAATCTGTAAGCCAACACAGAAAATTAAAAAAGAGGTGATTCGATTAATGATATTTTCTCCATTTGATCCTAAATAGTTAATGATTTTCTTTGTATTCAGATAGAAAAAATACACGAGGATACACATGATAATGATTGCTAAAAGAATAGCCATGCTGTTAGATAGATAATTTTCAACATTTGTATTTGCACTGTGTGCGCTTAGTGTAAATAATACGGAAATAGTTCCTGCCCCTGTAGTTACTGGAAAAGTAATTGGAAAGAACAGCCTCGACTCAATCGTTTCATGTCTTGTTATCACAATCTCATCTTTCTTTGATTGTTCATTTTGATTAGAGGAAAGAAATTCCCATCCCATTTTACAGATCATAATACCACCAGCCAACTGGACTACTGGAACCGATATGCCAAAAAGTTCAAGTATCCAGTGTCCTGCAAATAATGATACACTGCAAATACAAAATGCGTAAATCGATATTTTTTTTACAGCATTTCTTTTTTCTGTTAAACTTAAGTTTCCTAAAAATGGTTGCACCATAAACGCGGATCCAATTGGATTTACAACAGGGAATAGCGATATGATTCCAATAAATAAAAGGTGAATAAATGAATGAAAACTACCTACCATTTCTTTTGCGAATTATGTGTTTAAATATGTAATAACTAATTTAACACCAAGTTCGATTTATAACTTTGCTTGCCGGACATTGAAATGTAAATCACCTATAATTGTTTTGAAACTTCTTATTTCATCATGATCCCGAACATACAAACCAATTCAAAAATAACAAAAGACCTATTACTTTTTTATCTTTAAATGCTTGAGGTAATAATGAAAAATGAACTTTTGCCAATGGCGGTTACATAGTCAGATTGAGCAGGTTTAAAGTTCATTTAATCTTTTTCCGGTGTAACTGCCAAACCTGTTGTGTTTAGGTTCGCCAATCATCTGTCTGCCATAAATACTACTATGTCCTGAGAATAAGTAAGCTACAACACACGCAATGGCAACGTAAACACCGCAATCACTTCCGAAAAGTTCTATTGCCATAATACTACAAGCCAAAGGTGTATTGGTGGCACCTGCAAAAACTGCGACAAAGCCCATTCCTGCTAAAAGTCCCACAGGTAAAGGAATAAAATAACCCAGTGCATTTCCTAATGCAGCGCCGATAAAAAATAAGGGGGTTACTTCGCCACCTTTAAATCCTGCGGCTAATGTAACGATGGTTAAAATCATTTTTAATGCAAAATCATAAGCTGGTAATTGCTGTTCAAAGGAAGCTAAGATGGTAGGAATGCCTAAACCGATATATTTTGTTGTTCCGAAAGCCCAAACGGAACCGGCAACCAAAAAACCCCCAATCACAGGTCGTAAAGGTGGATAAGAAATTTTTGTTTTAAAAATTTTGCCTACCCGATGAATCGTTTTGCTGAAAATTGCAGCACAAAGTCCGAAGGCTATTCCGGCAACGATGGCGTAAAGACCATTTAAAAAAGAAAAATCCGGAATGGTCGGGATATGATAATGGGTATGTCCTGTTTTCCAAAGTTTAGTAACCAAATCTGCAATAATTGCTGAAGCAAAAGCCGGAAAAATCGAATCATACTTAAGTCTGCCAATCAGAAAGACTTCTAATCCGAAAATTGCTCCAGCCAAGGGCGTTCCGAATACGGAGCCAAAACCTGCGGCAATGGCAGAAATTATTAGAACTTTCCTTTCGGCCGGCGTAAGCATTAGTGGCTTGGTAAACTGGTCGGCAATAGAACCAGCCATTTGTATCGCTGTTCCTTCTCTTCCGGCAGAGCCTCCAAAAAGATGGGTAGCGAGTGTACCTAGATAAACAAAAGGCGCCATCCGAATAGGAATAATATCTTTAGGGTCGTGAATGGTATCAATCAATAGGTTATTGCCTGCTTCTACTTCTTTGCCAAATTGATGGTAAATATATCCGATTACGAACCCCGCAAACGGAAGCAGGGCAATCAACCAAAGGTGATTTTCACGGAAATCAGTAACCCAGCCTAATGTTTTTAAAAATAATGCGGACGCAGTTCCAATACAAGATCCGACAACGAGGCTAATTAATAACCATTTGATGATATAGGGAAGGGATGGGTAAGCTCTAAAAAAAGCTTTTGCTCGGATAAGGGGTCTTTGCCCTTTCGGTTTTTGATAATGACGCATAATATATCCTGACTAAATGTTGAACATTCAATTTTAATCAGGCGCCATCAGCTTTCTAGGGCGGTTGGGTAAGGGAGACACCATTCCCTTTTTTGAATAATCAAAGATAACAAAAAATTTTAATCTGTTTGATTTTTTACAAAGTCACTAAGAATTTCTGAAATTCCAAGTGCACAATTGATTCTATTTTTTTCACTCATCGCCGGAAATGGAACACTTGTTAGCAAAGCCTCCCTCGGTAGTTTTGCTTTTTCAATTGCCTTAAGAACATACTTTTCAATATCCTTCATGATTACTATAATGTATTTTGGTTGGTGTTTTTTTAATCGTTCTGAAAGAGAATCTACACTTTCAGAACGCTGGTTTCGTCTTGTTGCCATATCAGTCCGGCTAATCTCTGCAGTAACCAAATAATCAAGTTCACAATTCATTTCACGAAAAAATGCTAGAAATTCATCGTTTGTTTCAAAACTGCCAAATTGCATTTCAAATGCAGACTTTACGCACCTGTACAGCACTGTGTTGCAATTATAAAAAGATTTGGTATCCGATGATTTTGCTTCGGTGATCAGTAAGATTTCTATTGCCATTTAAAATGATATTTTAAAATTAACAGATCATTTTACCGACTGAATAATTTTATAGTTTCCCATGCTTACCTTATCCACGCTTAAATCATTGTTGAGCACATAAAAGAAATTTCCGTCTTTTGAAAAAACAATAGCCTGCCTGGGTTCCTTAAATCCTTTAATGGTTTGAATGTTCTTATAAGTTTTAACATCTACCACAGATACCGTATTATCAACTTTGTTGCCGCTTAAAACAAATTTTTCGTCAGGTGAAAGGCTTGCACCATAATTATCCTTGCCAACAGGAATACGATGGGTAATCTTTTTACTGGCTATATCTACAACCAACAGTTCACTGCTACCGCTATTTGCTGCATACAAGGTTTTACCATCTTTACTGCTGTCTCTTATACACATCTGACGCTGCCGACGATATGCAGTGTGTAG
>CAMFLD010000196.1 GCA_945957245.1 uncultured Flavobacterium sp.
ATTCAGGCTTCTGGTAAGCCCATCTTCATTATTAGACTGGGAATCATTTTTAATAGAAGCATTATATTTTTTTACAAGCCCCTGAATCTGGCTGTTGGTTTTGTCCAAATCATTGGTTTGGAACCTCAGGTTACCGGTTTTGATAATTTTTGACTCAATGATTTCCTCAGCAACAGTCTTGTCTTCAGATTTCTCATTGTTGTAAGCATAGCTTGCTGCTACAGCTACAGTATCCGCTGAAGCAATTGATACCATCTGTATATCGGCATCATTGGAATTACTTTCTTTTTTACACGCAACAAAAAGTAAAATAATCAGGGCATAAATTAGGATTTTCGTTTTCATAATAAGTTGGTTTTATTAAAAAACGTATAAATCTCTAATTTATTGTCTTTGAATGCTTTTAAGCTGGGTCGTTATCCTGTTGAATGGTTTTTGCGAATTTTTGAAAAAGCTGTACAGTCTTTTCGTTTATTTCGGAATAAGGCAGTTTTTCTTTGGTCTGGTAAAAAAACATGATGCAGTATTTGGCGTCGAGATGCTCCGTAAGAATAGGTTTGTTCAACCGGTAACATTCCCGGAGCACCCGCTTAAAATAGTTGCGGTCAACGGCATGTTTAAAATATTTTTTGGAAACTGAAACCCCCATTTTCAAAGGAGTACTCCCTTCAAATTCATGGGCAATATAGACTAAACGTAACGGATACTTGCTTACCGACTTTCCTTCACTGAAGAGTAAATCGATAATTTTTTTACTTTTTAGTTTTTCATCTTTTGGATAAGAAAAATCCATTTTTACTTGACATTGTAGATGTTGTAAACAAATTTTACCTCATTGTAATTGATGTAAAACTGCATCCGGTTCCCTTCTTTCTTTTTTGTAATGATGAATATGGTACATTTAGAAAACTTATTGTCAACACATTCAAAAGGGACGATGTTCACTTCATCATTATCGGTAATATCGCCATAAGCCTTGATTTTAAAAGACTGAATTTCATTTGAATTAACTGTTATCAAATCTTTTTTCGGGTCAAGAGTAATCAAAACATTGGCATCTGTAAAGTCAGACCATTCATTCCATTCCCCATTGTCCTTTTTATCGGTAAAACTCACACTACTGGTTTTAAAACGAATAGGCTGAGCAGAAGCAACACTTCCAAAACTCAAAAAGAGGCAAACAATAAGAAGGTGGAATGGTTTCATTTTTGTTAAATTTTATTCGTTGGTAAAGCTACAAATTCTATTCCAATAACAATAAACCTTAAAACCGACATTTATTTCACTTCATAAACATTGTTTTCCTTTTTTACATCAGCCATCAATCCGCTTGGATCAATGGTAATTTTCTTAATGGAAGCTTTTGCTTTTGGGATCTCAAAAAAGTAATTTGGATCAGCCCAAGCCCAATCATTTAGCACCGTTCTTTTGATTTCGGGAGTTGGATTAGGTTTTTGGAAGCTCATCATTCGAAGTGGAATATAGAAACTCTCTTTTGTACCATCGGTATATTCAACCAACACATCTATCGGCATTGGCATTCTTCCGATTCGTTCCAATGAAACTCCGGTTCGTTGCACACCATCTGTTGCGCCTTCTACATTCTTGATTCCGTAATCAATAGTGTTAGTGGTTTCAGTCCAATCCGTTAAATACCAGTCAAGATTAGCTCCCGAAACACGTTCAGCAGAACGCTTAATGTCATTAGGAGTAGGGTGTTTAAATTTGAAGTCATTGTAATATCTTTTCAAAGCAGTTCTAAGATTTTCCTGTCCAATAACATACTCCAGCTGCGAAAGGAAAATTTCTCCTTTTACATAAGAAGCGATAGTGTAACTCCTGTTTTCATCAAAACGGTCTCCATGAGTTGACATAGGCTGTTCCTTGCCCGATTCCACAAGTTTTACATAACTTTTATAAGTGCTTTCAAAAGGATTTTGCTCTTTTTTTTCAGCCATTTCATTTAGGGCTAAATCTTCTACATAACTCGCAAAACCTTCGTCCATCCATGGATGCTTGGATTCGTTGGAGGCCAAAATATGCTGAAACCAGCAATGAGCCAGTTCATGAGTAGCAGTTCCTGTCATGCCTTTTAATGTTCCTGTTCCAAGCATAAGCGTACACATAGCATATTCCATTCCGCCATCGCCGCCCTGGATAAAAGAATATTGTTTGTAAGGATACTGACCAATGACTTTATTATAATAATCCATTACAAAAACCATTTTTGGTTGAAGTGCTTTCCAGTTTTCAATGATTTTGGGATCGTTTTTATACAGAAAATGCAGGTCAACATCATTTGGTCCTTTCACGACATCATGCAGGTAATTTTTATCGGCAGCCCAGGTAAAATCATGGACATCCGGAGCTATAAAATGCCATGTCAGCATTTTAGCGTTCGGGTCTTTTTTTACTTTTTTGTCTTTATCTTCGTAGCCAAAACCAATTTTATTTTTGTTTTTCAAATAACCTGTTCCGCCCAATACATAATTCTTATCAATAGTAATTTTGACATCAAAACTTCCCCAAACACCGTGGAATTCACGTGCTATATAGGGGTCAGCATGCCATCCTTCAAAATCAAATTCAGCCATTTTCGGATACCACTGTGACATCGAAAGTTCAACTCCTTCCGCATTGTTCCTTCCGGAACGGCGAATCTGTAAAGGCACCTGACCATCAAAATCTAAGGTAAATGTGGTGGATTTTCCGGGGAGAATTGGTTTGGCCAAATCTACTTCAAGTATGGTTCCCACTTCTTTCGTTTTAGCTGGGATTTTGTCCTGCATGAAATTGGAAATCTTCAAATAGCCAATTTCATTCGGCTGCAGTTTTGCAATTCGGCTTTCCCTAATATCTTTACCATTGGCATCTTTGATTTCTTTTCCCTGAGCATCTTTTACTTTTGGCATAAATCTCGCATCAGGATCAGCAATAGTTCTTGAACGCACATCCATTTCGCTTCCGGGCTGAAAGGCATTATTGTATAAATGATAATAAACCCGTTTTAAAGTATCGGGGGAATTATTGGTGTAAACCAATTTTTGCTTCCCTTTGTACTGATAAGTTGTAACATCCATAGTTACATCCATAGTATAATTTGCTTTTTGCTGCCAATAATTCTTAGATTGAGCAAAAATTGAGCTACCGCTGATTAAGATTAAGCCAAATAAAATTTTCTTGTTCATGATATAAAATAGAAAAGGAAGTTGTTAGCTTCCTTTTCGTTTATAATTTAGGGTTCTTTTTCGTTGAAACTGACATTTCTTCTGCCATTTTCAGGGCATTATAAGAATTAACCATTTTTCCCGAAACACAGGTGTTCGCAAAAGGGATTTTCTCTTGTTTTTCACCCACCTTAACCTCAAAACTTACCGGTGTTCCTGAATTCATCAGAATATGTTTCACCTGAGATGCTTTCAAATTAGGATAATATTCACGAATCAGGGCAGCAACTCCGGCAACATTGGGCGAGGCCATAGACGTTCCTTTAAGGTATCGGTATTTGTTATCCGTTACAGTAGCATAGATTTTTACACCAGGCGCAAAAACGTCAACATTTTTTTTGCCATAATTTGAAAAAGTTGCCACAAGCTTTTCGTTGTATGTATAATTCAATGCACCAACAGTTATTAAGTTATCTGCAAATTCGACTCCGTCTACTTCATCATCCGGATAGTATCTTTCCACATCAATATCATTGGAATCGTTACCTGCCGAATGAACGATAAGTACATCTTTGCTTTCGGCATATTTTATCGCATCATAAACCCATTTAGCATGTGGTGAAAAACGTTTTCCAAAGCTTCCGTTGATTACTTTGGCACCATTATCAACGGCGTAACGAATAGCCAACGCAATGTCTTTATCATATTCATCACCATCAGGTACAGCACGTACAGGCATAATTTCTACATTATCGGCTACGCCATCGCCACCAAGATTATTGTTTCGAACCTGAGCGATGATGCCAGCGACATGAGTTCCGTGGTAAGAATCGCCACGCTCTTTAGAATAGACAACATTATTGCCGTATTTTTTATCATTGATATCATCAGGATTGTCACCAACTGCTGCTCTTGGATTGAAATTTTTATTTAAGTAATGATCAAATTTTCCCTTTGCGGTTTCTTTGGCTGTTTTGATATCCTGTTGAAAAGTAGCCGTTCTGTCTTTGGCGTAAATGAGAAGCTGTTTTTTATAGGCTTCCATTTCTGTAGCCGATAATTCCTTTAACTCATCAAAAGAGTATTTTTCTTTTTGAAGGCAGGTCCGAATGGCAGCATCAGCTTTCATTAAAGAATCTGCTTTTTGCATACCTAAGTTGGCTTCACGAAATTCTTCCGCATAAACAGCTATGGCCTTTTTGTATAGTTCCGAACCATCATTTGGTTTTTTGAGGATGCGCGTAACTTCAAGATTTTCAGCATTGGAGGTTCCTAAAAAATTCCAGCCGTGAACATCATCTACAAAACCATTCTTATCATCATCTTTACCATTTCCGGGAATTTCTTTTTTGTTGGTCCAGATGACCGATTTTAAGTCTTCGTGGTCAATATCTACTCCCGAATCAACCACAGCAACAATGACTTTAGTTGATTTTTTGTTTTTTAACAAATCAGCATACGCTTTGTCTACACTCATTCCGGGAATGGAGTCTGTTTGTAAGTCCAAATGGCTCCAGCGTTTGAACTGTTCATCCGTTAAAGGAGCTTTTTTGGCTGACTGGGCATAGGTTGTCAATGCAGCCATAGATAACATGGAAAGGAAAAAGATTCTCATTTTCGTAGTATTTATTCTGAATGGATGTAAAAATAAAGCCTTTTGTTCCAGCATTGGAAAGGATTAACACTACATTAAGATGTCATTGCAACTGAAAACCTCTTTAAGACGGATGCCTTTTTCGGTGTTTTCTACTGTGATGATTTGGTTGTGAGCATCATGCTCAAGCCACAAGTAGTAATTATTGTCAACAGCTGCATGTAAAAATTTGGATTTTTCAGGAAGTGTTAATAAAGGACGGGTATCATAACCCATGACATAAGGCAATGGAAGATGCCCGGCAGTTGGAATCAAATCGGCAGCAAAAACAATGGTTTTATCCTGAAATTTTATGTGTGGAATCATCATTTTTTCGGTGTGGCCGTCCACATAAAAAATCCCAAAACCCAGTTCTTCTGAGATTCCAAAATCACCGTCCGGTCTTTTGATAAAATGAAGTTGTCCGCTTTCCTGCATAGGCAGAATATTTTCAGTAAGAAAAGAAGCCTTTTCTCGGGCATTAGGTTTGGTAGCCCATCCCCAGTGATTTTCATTGGTCCAATATTTTGCATTTTTAAATGCTACTTCATAACCTGTTTTTCCGGCATTCCAATTGACACTTCCGCCACAATGGTCAAAGTGCAGGTGTGTCATGAAAACATCGGTTACATCATCTCGGTGAAATCCATATTTTGCCAGAGATTTGTCAAGCGAATCATCACCCCAAAGCGAATAGTAACCAAAAAACTTTTCAGATTGCTTATTTCCCATTCCGGTATCAATCAGGATTAAACGATTTCCATCTTCAATCAGCATGCAGCGGGCTGCAATATCAATCAGATTATTGGCATCGGCAGGGTTGGTTTTATTCCAAATGGTTTTAGGAACTACGCCAAACATGGCGCCACCGTCAAGCTTAAAGTTTCCGGCTTCAATAGGATAAATTTTCATTTTTTAATCTTTTTACAAATTTAGAGAATTAAAAATCAATTTTGACTATACCGACATTCGTTATAAAAATGTTACGAATGCTTGAAAAAAAAGATATTTGTGCTACCT
>CAMFLD010000197.1 GCA_945957245.1 uncultured Flavobacterium sp.
GTACCAATTCGGGAACGGATACTTTTATTCCAAAAGGTTTTGGTTACCGACAGCTGGGAATAGCTGATTATAAAAAGGTGGTGGCTGAAGTTTGCTGTTATGAACCGGGTGAAGTTGCGCATATTGAAAATGTGATGGCTTCGGAGCTTCGCAGCAAGGTTACGACCAAAACTGAAAAATCGGAGGTTACGGATTTTGAGAGTACCGAGATTGAAAAAGAAAATATGACGGATGTGGTTTCTACGCAGCGTTTTGAGATGCAGACTGAGGTTTCTAAACTTCTTTCTGAACAAAAATCGCTTTCTGCTTATGCTGATGTGCATACTTCGTGGCCTAATACTACCCTTGATGCGGGTGTGGCTTTTGCTTCTAACACTACTAAGGAGGAGAGTAACCGACAGGCTGTTACGCAGGCTAAAGAGCTTACGCAAAGGGCTGTGGAACGCATTGTATCAAGGGTTAAAAAGGAAAAAACCATCAAGATTACTAATGAGTTTACCGAAACTAACACGCATGTTTTTGACAATACGGCCGGTGATGAACATATATCGGGAATCTTCCGGTTTATTAATGCCATTTATAAAAACCAGGTTTTTAATTATGGTAAAAGGTTAATGTATGAGTTTACCGTACCACAGCCTAGTGAACTGCACCGTTTAGCAATGGAGGTTGCTAATAATAATGAAAATGCTGTTATTTTAGAAAAACCGGTTGATCCTGCAACTCTGGGGATTAAGAGTTTTGCTGATATTACTTCGTTGAATTATCAAAGTCTTGCCTCTAAATACAATGCCGAGGTGGATACTTATCCGCAGGAAACTGTTTATCTGAACAAAACATTTTCGGGTGTTAAAGTGGATAAAAATGAGGTTATGGAAGGTTCTGCTGAAATACAGATTGAAAAAGGGTATAAAGCGACTACTGCTTACCTGAAATTTACGGCTAAATGTGATAATGACGGAAGTCAGCACCATACGCTGGTTATTGCGTTTGGTAATTACAGTCTGCATAAACATAACTCGACTATTAATCTGAAAGAAACGGATTTAGATGGTTATCTTTCTGAATATCCGCTGACGCTGGCTACTAATGATACCAAAGGTTTTATTGATAAAGTAGGGATTAGCTATGCGAGTTTGAATTATCTTAGCTTTAATATTGCCTTTACGGTTAAAACAGAGCTTACGATTATTGCTAAAGATGAATGGAAAAAAAGAGTTTATGAGGCGATACAGAAAGGATATCTGGAGCAATTGCGTGAGTACAATGAAAAACTGACTGCGGCTAAAGATGAGGGTTCTACTATTTTAGACAGTAATCCTTTGTTTTACCGCCAGATTGAGCAATTGGTGCTTCGTAAAAACTGTATTTCTTATCTTTTAGATAATTCGGCTGGCTCCTTAAGACGTTTCGGAAGAAAGATGTATACCGGAAGTACTATAAAAGATCATCAGGTTACTGCTAATAAAGATATGGATGACTACGGCAGTTTTGCTAAGTTTATGGAGCAGGCTTTTGAGTGGAATATCATGAGTTACAATTTCTATCCTTACTATTGGGGTTATGATGGTGACTGGGCTGAACTGTACCAATATGAAACCAACGACCCTATTTTCCGAAGCTTTATGCAGGCAGGTATGGCGCGAGTGGTTGTAACTGTAAAACCGGGATTTGAAGATGCCATCATGCATTATATGACGACAGGGCAAATCTGGAATGGCGGACAGACTCCAATTATTGGGGATCCGTTGTTTCTTTCTATTGTTGATGAACTGAAAGAGCAGGAATACACGGTGGAGGAAACCTGGAAAACGGTTGTACCTACTAATCTAATAGGCTTACAACGTAAGGGCGTTTCCGTGAATGAGGAAGGGTTACCATGTAGTTGTCCGGTTGTGGATGAACTGAATGAAAAGTTAGTTACCAACGGTAATATTTTAAAAGCAAAAGCATAACTTAATCCAGCGGTTTGGGGTGCCGGCACCCCAAACAGGCTGGTTAAAAAAAAAAATAATTATTATGTCACCAGAAACATTAGCCATGCTAAGAGCGTATGATATGCTCCTTCCACATAAATTTGATTTATTGTCAAGTGCTTATAAAAAGCATACTGATACGATGGAAGAAAAAGCAAGTGTGCCCACAGTATCCTTTAAAGATAAGAAACTCAAATCAGTCAAAGAGAATTCCACAACTTTACTTACTTTTTTCATTAACGGAGAGTATGTAAGATTGGGAGGAACTAAATACGATATACAATTAACCTGCGACTCTAAATCGGTAACTTTTAGTACGACCAGTTGGAGCGAAATGGAAGAAGGATTTACTATAAAAACGAAAATTACAACTAAGGAACCAGAAGTAATTAATATTGCATTCAAGTTTGATGGTAAAGAATCAAATTCTCTTAACTTAGTTGTTGCGGAAAATAAGGATGTAGAATCCAAAAAACAAGAAAAATGTTTGTGCAAAAAATCTAGGTGGAGTGCAGAAGATTTAAAACAAATAGTAACTAAAGTTAGAAAACTTGAGTCAATGGGGGAGGTTCAATATAGAGATGAAAAAACAAATTATAAAAAATGGGTTGATGAAAAAGGAAACATTGTAGTTTCAAAAAATAAAAAAAAGGGATACAAACCTTACACTTACTCAATTTCAATTTTTGATTATCCTACTGGTGAATTAGGAAACAAAACATTTAAAGATAGAATATTTTTTAGTGATGTATCAGAAAAACTGGAAGATTCTGAGAGAACATATGATGAATTCGCCAAACAATTAAATGCAGTTTTTAAAAATTATGAAATAAATAATTGTTTAAGAAAAATTCATTTTTTAACTCAAATATATCATGAAACTGAAAGGTTTACAAAAACTTATGAGTCCAGGACTGATTCTGGTTACAGTGGAGGCGATGCTTATGTTGGAAGAGGTTTAATTCATATTACAAATGATTTTAACTATTTAAGATACTACGATCATGTTAATTTTAGTTCATATTTTGCGCTTTATAAAAAATATCGTTTGAAAGTTCCCAAAAACAGTCCAGAGGAAACAGTAGATAATTTTAATATTAGAACTGAAAACAAACATATTTCCGAAGAAATAATGGAAGACGTGAATAAACTATCAAAACTGGTTGCATCTAAAATGAAAAATGCTTGTGATGCTGCGGGATGGTATTGGAAACACAATGATAACAATATTGATATTAACGCTTTGGCTGATAAAGATGATATTTTGAGGGTTTCAGCAGCTGTAAATCATCCTAGTGTTGCATTGAGTAAACATTTAAAGGCAGGAGATGTTGGAGGGTATACAGATAGAAAAAAATATTATGATTTATTCTTAAAAGTATTTGATTATGAAAACTGTAAATAGATTAATAATTGGAATCATTATTGTTTTTTGTTTTAGTTGTAAAAATGACAAATTCACTATGATGAACAATAAAAGGATCTCAATTATTGATTATCAGGCTGATTCTGTTTTTTATAAAATAGATGTAATTGGTGATGGAGAAAAAGAGTTGTTTTTGATGACAAATAATTATGTTGTTGGCGACTCAATAATCGGAGGAATTAGCAATGAAGCTAATTATGATAAGGCTAATGAAATGGTTAAAAATAATTCTTCAGCTTATAAAGAGAGTAATATTTTGATCTTAAGCAAGGTTTATTTTTATAACAATAAAAAGTTTGATCAAATTGCTTCAATTTATAGTAGAGATGATGAATTCACCTATCCTATTTTAAAGCAGGGTTACTCTTTTAAAACAATGTTTGTAGATGGAGAAAAATTTAATGGTAGTTTTTTAAGAATACAAGAAGTTTCAGATTATTATTCAGGAGGTAGATATGTAAATATGATTTATTACAAAAATAAATGGCGGATTTATTCAAAAGAAATTGACAACCCTACAAAGGGATTAATACCCTATCCAAAAGGGTATTGCATAGATTCTACTATGGTTAATTATGACTTAAATAAAAATGGATTTAACGAAATCTTTTATTTGGGAAATGGTTTTAAATGTAATTAAAGATTACTTGTAACAATAATTATTTACAAAAAAATTTTGTGAAATTATCAGTACAACAATAAAAAAAACATGGCATAATATTATGCAAGAAACTTATATAACAAAAAAGAATGTCCTACAGATTATAAATGATTTTTTAAATCCAATAATGGAAAAAAAGGATTTATATATAACAAAAGTAAAGAAGCATATTGCAAAAAAAAGTTGCTAACTAAACTCATAACATTTTTATAGTTGTTAAAAATTTTTGGCCTCTAAAACAAGAAATGAAAAACGGCAAATATATTCTAAGTCAATGGTGGTAAGAAATTTTAAATTAGTAGTGCTTTTTGTAATTCTTTTTTTTGTTGGTTGTAAAGGCAATGAAAATAAAAATGAGTTCAAAACAAATAAGGATTCATTGTTGAATGGAAATTTACGGGCATCTGATTCGCTTTTAGAAATCAAAAAGGATAGAGCATATCAAGTGACTGTTTCAAAAAATAAAAAGAAATTGGAAACTCTTACTTTTTTGAAAATAAATTATCCTGAGGAGAACGATTTTAACAATATAAAATCAGTTTTGTTAAACACGCCAACCGAAATTAATTTTACTAATTTACATGATGAGAAAAATAAAAACGGGATTATTTTTCAAAATTTTGGCTTAACCAATTATTTAGAATATAAATCTCCGTATAGAGAATATTTTCCATTTATAAATGAACATAGTCATGAAATTGATTTTGTTATCAGCTTTGACGAGTCATCAAAAAATCCATTAAAAATTTCATTTAAAAAAGGACAGTATTTTCATTTTGGAGAAAATTTTAAATGGCTTACACCAAAAATAAAGATTAGCGATACTTTGACCGATTATCAGGATTACAATAAAAACTCATTTGCCACTGCTGATCATCAAAATAAAATCAGGCAAGGAAGCATCTTTAAATTCGATAAAAAAACTTATTTGCTGTTTATTATCGATGATGGTATATGGGAAATACATCATTTATTTGACATAACTAATGATAACAACATTAAGTATTATATTTTAAATGGTATTTACACCACTAAAAATGGTTATGGCGATTTTAATCATGATTATAAATTAGATTTCAAACAAAGGTATTTCTATTTAAGAAACAGCATTGATACTACTCAAAATAAATACAAAGTTTATAAGATTGATTAAATGTCAAATTTTGTTTCAATTCTTGGATAGTTTTTCAGAACATGTATTTATAAACTATTAAAGATATTACACAAAAGGAAACTTTTTGATTATGAAAACTGTAAATAGATTTTTCTTATTGCTAATAGTGTTTGGTATTTTTTCCTGCCAAAATGAAACCAAAATAAAAAAAAGCCTCAATAAAAATTTTGCAATAAATTATAGCAGGGATAGTATACTTTATAATCTAAATGTTACTGATAGCTATGACACAAACTACTTTCAAAATCAAGAAGGAGATTGGAATGAAACTATTTTGTTAGAAAAAAGGCTTTTTGTTAAAGATTCAAATTTTGGAGGACTTGAAAATATGCCTAAAGCTATTGATTATGCAAAAAAAATTAAAGTTGACAGTCCATTTGATTGTTATGTTTTGAATTCTATAGAAATAGAAACAAAAAAAAATATTTTTAAACCTGTTTGGATTTGGAAGCAGAATTTTTTTTGGGGAAATAATGAATTTGGAGAATGGGCAGGAAGAATAGAATTAGATGAAGCTGTGTTTGAATATAATAAAGAATTAAAAAATGGCATTAAGA
>CAMFLD010000198.1 GCA_945957245.1 uncultured Flavobacterium sp.
GCAGTTTGAAAACTTCAAATTAGTTCCGGTACATTTTGTTGGTTCCATAGCATTTTATTTAGTAGATGTATTTAGAGAAGTGCTCAATAAATATGGTATCAAAACTGGTAACGTACTTAGGAGACCTATTGACGGACTTATTGCTTACCACGCATTGAACAAATAATATTCAGAATACGGAAGCCTGCAAAATGCAGGCTTTTTTATTTGTCAGATGTCCCATATTAATTAACTTGCATTCAAAATAAAACATATGGAAATTGCCATAATCGCACACGATGGAAAGAAAGCTGACATGGTTCAGTTTATCAATAAGAATAAAGCACTTTTAGCCCGTGAGAATATCAAGCTTATAGCCACCGGAACGACAGGGAGTAAGGTAGAGGCTGTGGGTATTAAGGTAAAGAAAATGCTTTCCGGTCCTCAGGGAGGTGATGCCCAAATAGCTGCCCGTGTGGCTGAAGGTAAGACCAAAATGGTACTGTTTTTTAAAGACCCTAATTCCAGTCATGCCCACGAACCGGATATCAGTATGCTTATCAGAATCTGCGATGTGCATAATGTCCCTTTGGCTACCAACGAAGCGACTGCGCAATTATTGCTTCAGGGTTTGGAAGATAAATAATGAACTTCTTTACATATTGCTGGCTGTAGCATTTTTGTAATCCATGTTCCAGTTATTTTTTAGCCGTAGTAATTCTTTATAATTGTTATCAATAGGCAATTTTGCTTTCCAGCGGTCAATTATTTTTTCGAGCTTAGGTTTGTCTCTTTTTATAAATGCTGAAGTACCTTTTGCAAAAAAATACCAAGCTTTTGCATCCTTATCGCCAAACCATCTCAGAAAAACCGAGTAAGTTTTGCCAAAATATTTCAGCGCTTTTTGGTTTTTACCGTCAAAAGCAAATAGTTGCCCTGCGTGCCAGTTTAATGATAATTTATTTTCTGCATTTCCTTTATTTAGATATTCGAGAATCAAATTTGCTCCTTTTTCATATTGTTTTTCTTTGGAAAGTTTCCTCCAGCAACAGGTGTCACTGTCAAATATTTTTTGCGGATATTTTAAACAGGGTTCATTTTGAGCAAATAAAGAGGCAGAAAAGAATAATAATAAAATAAACTTCATTTTACAACAGGATTAATACGTATCCAAAAGGGTATGTTAAAGATAAAATTTTCCCTCAAAGAATAAGCAAAAAGTTTATCAATCAATTATTATTTCAAACAGAAAGCACCAGCTATGATTTATGTTTATAAAAACTTTTTCACTTCCTGTTTTCTGTAATTCATTAAATACTGAGTTTATAATTCCCTATGGCTCAAAAGAATTTACAGTTTTTTTAAAAGGATTGCAGTATAACAGCTATGGAAGTTTAACATCTTACCAAAAATTCAAAATCTAGAATTTAAAATCCAAAATAAAAAACACAGAATTTAAAATTTAAAATTCAAAACATTATCGCCTTCATTTTATTACTTTTGAAAACTCAAAAAAACAACAGGCAAAAATGAATTTCGACAGAAAAGAATTATCCAATATCCAGCTGCTGGATTTATATAAAAGATTACTCAAGCCACGTCTTATCGAAGAAAAAATGCTTATCCTGCTCCGTCAGGGCAAGGTATCCAAATGGTTTTCGGGAATAGGACAGGAAGCCATTTCAGTGGGAATTACTGCTGCTTTGGACAAAGACGAATATATCCTTCCGATGCACCGAAACCTAGGGGTTTTCACCGGACGTGACATTCCGTTACACCGTTTGTTCTCTCAATGGCAGGGAAAGAAAACAGGATTTACCAAAGGACGTGACAGAAGCTTCCACTTTGGGACTCAGGAATTCAATATTATTGGAATGATTTCGCATTTGGGCCCCCAAATGGGAGTGGCTGACGGAATTGCCCTGGCCAACAAACTAAAAAAGAATGGTAAAGTAACTGCAGTATTTACCGGAGAAGGAGCTACCTCTGAAGGAGATTTTCACGAAGCACTGAATATTGCATCAGTCTGGGAATTGCCCGTTTTATTTGTAATCGAAAACAATGGCTACGGATTGTCTACACCAACCAATGAGCAGTACCGTTGCGAAAACCTGGCTGATAAAGGAATAGGCTACGGAATGGAAAGCCATATCATAGACGGAAACAACATACTCGAAGTTTATACTAAGATTGCCGAATTAAAGGCGTCCATGATTGACAATCCAAGACCGGTTCTATTGGAATTCAAAACCTTTAGGATGCGTGGACACGAAGAGGCGAGTGGGACTAAATATGTTCCGCAGGAATTAATGGACTTATGGGCGATAAAAGACCCGATTGCAAACTATAAAGAATACCTACTCCGAATCAGTGTGCTTTCTGAAGAAGAAGATGAAAAAATAACAAAAGCCATCAAGCAGGAAATCGACGAGAACTGGGCTATTACCCAAGCCGAACCTGAAGTGGTTGCCAGTTTAGAAGAAGAATTAGGTGATGTATATAAACCTTATGAATTCGAAGAGGTTAATCCTTCTGGGGCGACTGAAAATATTCGTGTGGTTGATGCTATTTCCAATGGGCTACGCCAGTCGATGCAACGCCATGAAAACCTTGTAATCATGGGTCAGGATATAGCCGAATACGGAGGCGCATTCAAAATCACCGATGGTTTTGTAGCCGAGTTTGGTAAAGAACGTGTCCGTAACACACCCATCTGTGAAAGTGCTGTAGTTTCGGCCGGAATGGGTTTATCTATCAACGGATATAAAGCTGTTGTAGAAATGCAGTTCGCTGACTTTGTATCTACAGGATTCAATCCGATAGTAAATTTATTGGCAAAACAGCATTACCGTTGGAATGAAAAAGCGGATGTTGTTGTTCGTATGCCTTGCGGTGGCGGAACTCAGGCGGGACCATTCCACTCTCAAACCAATGAAGCATGGTTTACCAAAACACCCGGACTAAAAGTAGTTTATCCTGCCTTCCCGTATGATGCCAAAGGATTATTGAATACTGCTATTAATGACCCTAATCCGGTAATGTTCTTTGAGCACAAACAATTATACCGTTCTGTATATCAGGACGTACCAACAGATTATTACACACTTCCTTTCGGAAAAGCTTCGTTGCTCAAAGAAGGAACTCAGGTAACCATCATTTCCTTTGGAGCCGGAGTGCACTGGGCATTGGAAACCCTGGCCAAACATACTGATATCAGTGCTGATTTGATTGATTTAAGAACATTACAGCCACTAGATACTGAAACTATCTTTGCTTCTGTAAAGAAAACTAACAAAGTAATTATCCTTCAGGAGGATACGTTGTTCGGTGGAGTAGCCAGTGATATTTCGGCTATGGTTATGGAACAGTGTTTCGAACATCTTGATGCCCCGGTTAGGAGGGTAGGAAGTTTAGAAAGTGCTATTCCTTTTGTAAAACCACTGGAAGACCAGTATCTGCCAAAAGAACGGTTCGAAACAACATTATTGGAACTATTGAAATATTAATAAAAAAGGCACTGAAAAGTGCCTTTTTTGATTTGAAGATTTGAAGATTTGTTTTTATGGGTTTGGTTATTTGGTGAGAGAATAGAGAATAGAGAATAGAGTAAACTATACTAAAAGACAATCTTGCTTCTTGCTTCTTGCTTCTTGCTTCTTGCATCTTGCTTCTAGCCTCTAACTCCTATACTTCTTAAAAAACCATACTTTTAATAAATCAGCCGTGATGATATACAAAGCCACAATAGCCAGCATAGCAAGCAGTGATGATAACGGTAGTGGCACTAAGCCTATATCGCCTGCAAAAGGTAAGTAGGGAAGGATTAACGTTAGAATAAATCCCAATACACTTAGAATGAAAAGGTATTTACCCGGCTGGCTTTTGAAAAAGTTTTTGTGTGTTCTGATGATGAATAAAATGAATAATTCGGTCAAAATCGATTCTATAAACCATCCGGTCTGGAACGCACTTTCCTTGACTTTCAGGATATACAATAAGGTCAGAAAGGTGATTAGGTCAAATAACGAACTGTGGATACCGAAGATGACCATATAATTCCGGATGAACTTCAGATTCCATTTTCCCGGTTTGTCCAGCTGTTCTTCATCTACATTATCAGAGGCTACAGTGAGGTAAGGAAAATCGGTAATGAAATTGGTAAGCAGTATCTGTTTCGGAAGCATTGGTAAAAACGGAAGCAACAGCGATGCAATCGCCACACTGAACATGTTACCAAAGGTAGAACCTGTATTTATGAAAATGTATTTTAAGGTATTGGCAAATGTTTTCCGTCCTTCTACGATACCATCTACGAGAACCATTAATGTTTTTTCCATCAAAACAAAATCGGCGGCTTCTTTAGCCACATCAACCGCATTTTCGACTGAAATCCCAATATCGGCCGCATTAATAGCTGCCACGTCATTGATGCCATCACCCATATAGGCAACGGTAAAGCTTTTGCGCAACGCCTGGATGATCCGTTCTTTTTGCTGTGGCTCGACTTCGGCAAAGATGTGTGTTTTTTTTGCCATCATTTTTAAAGCTTCCGGACTGGTGTTGATTAATTCCTCGCCTGTCATGATTTTCGGGTCTTCAATGCCTATGGCTAAAGCTATTGATTTGGCAACATTGCGATTATCTCCCGTAATTATTTTAAGCTTCACCTGAAGCTTTTCAAGTTCATCAATTGTCTCAATAATCCCCTGTTTGATAGGATCCTGCAACAGTATGAATCCGGCAAAAATAAGATCGGTTTCGTCTTCCTTAGTAATGGAATCGGTGTTTATGATTTTGTAACCCAAGGCAATAACCCGTAATCCTTTTTCACCAAAAGCCTGAAATTGGCTTTCCAAATCAGGCAAATGCTCCTTGATGTCGACAATATTGTTGCCATCCAGTCTGATTTGGGTACAGATTCCCATCATTTCCTTAAAGGCACCTTTGCTTATCAGCATATTGTCATCCTCTGATTTAATAGCAATACTCAGTCTTTTACGGATGAAATCATAAGGAACTTCACCTAGTTTTATGGCTTTGTATTTAGGTTCAAAGGTCAGTTTTTTCAAAGCTTCATCTATCGGGTTGGCATAGCCTGTTTCAAATGAGGCATTCCAATAGGCAAGCTCCTTTACATAAGCATCTTCTGTTCCGGTTCCGTTTACGAGTCCTGCAATCTGTATAGCGCCTTCGGTTATGGTTCCGGTCTTATCCGTGCAGAGCAGGTTGACTTCGCCGAGGTTTTGAATGGAAGACAGTTTTTTTACAATAACCTTTTTGGCCAGCATCCTTTTGGCACCGGCACTCATCGCAATAGTCGTAATGGCAGGCAGTAATTCGGGTGCCATACCTACAGCAAGGGCAAGAGCAAACAATGCTGAATCAATAACGCTTTTGTGATTAACCAGATTGACTACCAGAATAAAAATAGACAGTACCAGCGTTATTTTCATTAGGAAATAGCCAAAATCCTTAATTCCTTTTTCGAACGTAGTTTCCACAGTTTTATTGGCGCTTTGCGCAATGCTTCCAAAAATGGTATTGGTTCCGGTTTGAATTACGATAGCTTTGGCGTTGCCGCTTACAATATTAGTTCCTTCCCAAAGGCAGTTCGTTCTTTTGGATAATTCGGTTGCAGCACTTACTTTGCCTACATCTTTCCTTACCGGATAAGATTCACCCGTTAGGCTCGATTCATTCGCATGGAGTTCATTGGCTTCTAAAAGCAGGCAGTCGGCCGGAATCATATTACCGGCATTAAG
>CAMFLD010000199.1 GCA_945957245.1 uncultured Flavobacterium sp.
ATTCTGGATATATAAGCTTGCAAGGGTAAGTTTTTGCCCTACGTTGTCGTGGATTTCTCGACCAATTTCCTGCATCGTTTTTTGCTGCATTTCCAACTCCATTGCCATCATTTCTTTTTGATGTTGGTCCTGTTGGTTCTGTAATGCAAAAAGATGTTCCCTTTTTTTTCTCTTGTACTGTAAAACATAGGATATTATGGCACCAATAAAAAGAATAAAAAGTAAGTTGAAAACAAGAGTTATCATTAAGTATTCGGTTTTCCCCATAGTAAAGCAATTGAAAAGAGTATATACATTAAAATATCTGATAAATAAAAATATATGGAATAATTATATAATATTGAGTAGTCTTTTGTTATAAGGCTGCTGAAGGCGTAAAGAGGAAGAGTTCCAACATAAAATAATCCAGTACCTATATTAATATAGAACATCATATTTTCTTTAAACCTTAAAATGTCATCTGATTTTATTTGTTTATCGTATTCAAGCAAAATCATTATCGTTAGCAAAAAAGTTCCAATTAAATAATTGAAGGAATTTACTAGATCTTTTCCTCCAAAAGAAAAAAAGGGAAATAGAGAAATAAAACATATAAAGCAACTAAACCAAAAAAGCTTTTGTTTATTGAGTGATTTATAACTGTAGAGCCAATAAAATATTAGAAACTCCAAAGGGATGACAAAAAGGGCATAATAGTAAGCTCTGAAATCTTTGAAATAGCATAAAACAAATTTGCAAATAAGTTCAGAAGAGGCAATAAAAACAAGATAATACAGGAACCATTTCCAATGTGTGTCTTTGAATTTTTTGAATTTTATAATGGCAATTGTTCCCGCAAGAACTTCCGAAAATAATAATGTTTCCTCTAATAAATGAAAAGGACTAGCCATATTTTTATGTATAACAATAGGATAAATAAATCACAGTAATTGCATATATACAAAAATAAGGCTAGTTTACCCATTTATCAATATATTTTAAGTTTTAAAACCACAAACCTTCATTGGTCATTGGAGGATATAATTCTCCATGGTTTTCAGCCATTATAGTAGTACCAATTCCTTTGGGTTTTTCTCCTTTATAGGTATCAGTATTGTAGGGATCAAAATCTGAGTTTACACCATTAATTTCAGCTGTAGGAATCATAATCAATGTATGCAGCTTTGCGTATTTCTCAGTTACAGTACCGGCATCGGTTTGGGCCAAATTGACATCCTCCGGATAAGCAGAGTAATAGAAACGAATTCCAAAATTACTTAAGCCGTATTCAGGATGTTTTGCCGTTTCAGTTTCTATGGTATCGATAAATTCTTTAAGTTTTTTCAAATCAAACCATACGGCTTCCGCATCAAAAGCCATAGGGATTTTAGGGTTAGTAGTGATGGATACCAATTGTTTTGACTTGTAGTTGTCAGTCATTGACTGAACAAGCTCTAATTTCATCATCTGTGTAGACATAATGTTGGTTTTTTTAGGGTTCTTAAATAATTATTTGTGCTTATATATTTAGTGGATACGTTTTAATTACACCCACTACTATAACAAAGCACGGGATTTTTTTTAAGTCAGCATATAGTGATTTTACTAAATTTTTAAGTGATTTTCCTGTGAAAAAAATTAGTAAAAACACGGTATTAAATACCGTAAAAACCCTAATGATTATTTCAATTTCTATTCTGAACTTTGAAACGTTGAGAATGAAACTACTCAAACAAAACAGACACGCTTTTTGGGGCTTATTCATAGTAATCATCTAATAACAAAAGCGGGTTAGTTAAGCTAAATCCTGCCCATAAATTCATTGTGGTATTTGAAATTTATAAGGGCAGGTTTTTTCAAAATATTACATAGTTAAGAAATGAAACCGCTAAAGACAATTGAAGCCAACTTATTTCCATCATCTCAAAAAATGACAGGGATAATTATGAAAATTGTTTTAGCATTCAGTCTTGTAATTATTGGATGTGAGTTTTACATTCTCCACAAATTATAATTTAAGGCTATCAAGTTTCGTCAGGTTTTCTATAATATATACCACCTTTCAAACCTCCTGTTTTGAGTTGGGGATAACTTAGTTTGCAGGAGGGATTGAGAGGTGGTTTTTTTAATTCTATAATCATGAAACTAACCAAAGACGATTACATTATTTCTTATTTATTATTACGCCAGCTTATTGGCATACTTGGATTGTCTCTCCCTTTTGCTTTGATATTTGGTAACCGCTTATTGGGAAATGAACATTGGTTACAACCTTCTATCAGCCATTACTTTTACAGTTATATGCATTTTGCCTTTGTAGGTGTGTTATTTATTTTGGGAGCAATTCTAATCTCATATCGGGAGAAAGAATACAGACTTGCCAGCAGGGTTTCAACATTTGCCGGAGTTTTTGCCTTTTGTGTTGCAATTTTTCCAACCAAAGTTGATGGATTCCTTGGTAAAAAGTATTTGAATATTAATGAATTTGATTGGAAAAGCTGGTTCAAGATTATCCATTTCGGAAGTGCATTCTGCCTCTTTGCCTGTTTTGCAATCTTTTGTTTTGTCATTTTTCAGAAAGCCGATGAAGATAATGCACTTAAACCATCCGATTTTGATGAAAAGAAGAAACTCCGTAACCGCATCTATAAAGCCTGCGGCTGGGGCATCGTGTTGAGTATTTTAATGATAGGAGGCTGTACGCTTTATGAACATCTAACGCATACTCAAACAACTTTTACCAAATATTCCACCTTTATTTTTGAAACCACAGCACTTTTGTGTTTTGGAAATTCCTGGCTGCTTAAAGGTTCTGTCAATTGGAAAACAGACGAAAGCTCGATACTGCGCAAGATGGTGGAGCCGGTGAGATAATTTAATTATTTTTTAAAATATTTCTCTAACAAATGCTGTGCAGCAGCAAAAGGTGATATTTTATTATTGGCGACCGCTTGTTTGTTTTCCTCCAATAAAGCAATAATTCCGGGATGACTATAGAAGTTATTTTTCAATTGTTCGTTTATGGTCTCAAGCATCCAGTACTGATTTTGCTCCTGTCGTTTTTTTTCAAAATACTGATTGTTTTTAACTAAATCCAGATAATCGGAAATAGTATTCCAGACAGCATCAATACCATCTTTATTAATGGCACTACAGGTAGTTACCGTAGGAGTCCAACCCGATTTCTTTGCCGGGAATAAATGTAATGCCCTGTTGAATTCGGTTTTCGTCAGTTTAGCTTTGTTGATGTTATCTCCATCAGCTTTATTGATTACTACTGCATCGGCCATTTCCATAATACCCCGTTTGATGCCCTGTAATTCATCTCCCGCTCCGGAAATTTTTAAAAGAAGGAAGAAGTCAACCATGCTATGAACCGCTGTTTCGCTTTGGCCTACACCAACAGTTTCAATAATAATCGTATCAAATCCTGCTGCTTCGCAAAGCATTATAGTTTCTCTTGTCTTGCGTGCTACACCACCTAAAGTTTCTCCTGAAGCAGAAGGTCTGATGTAAGCATTTTCATTTTTCACCAATTCTTCCATACGGGTCTTGTCGCCTAAAATACTGCCATGCGAAATGGTGCTGCTGGGGTCGACAGCCAAAACGGCTACTTTCTTACCCAAGGTAGTGAGGTAAGTTCCGAAAGCTTCTATAAAAGTCGATTTTCCAACTCCCGGAACTCCGGTGATGCCAATACGAACCGAATTGTTTGCATAAGGTAGGCAGGCATTAATAATTTCATTGGCTTTTGCCAAATGATTGCTATTTGTACTTTCTATTAAGGTAATCGCACGACTTAAGGCTACTTTATCGTGAGCAAGAATTCCGGTGATAAGTTCCTGTGCTGAAGGCTGCATTTTTCGGCTCTCTACGATTTTACTCAATGATGCGGCACTAAAGCTCTCCGGTTGTGGTATTCCGTCCTTTTCGTGTAACGCAGATTTATGGTTTTGCTTTGAATTCAAGGGAAAATCGTTTGGGTAAATTTAGTAAAATATTGGTTTTTTTGCCGTTAATTTGCAAAATAATTCAGAACTCCAAATGGATAATATCCTCTTGATTTTTATCTGCCTTTTGATGGGTTTGGGCATGCAGCGCCTCACCGCTTTTCCTAAAAATGGGCATCTTGCACTTAACCAATTCGTAATATTTGTTGCTTTGCCTGCACTGGCATTATACTATATCCCAAAAATATCCATTTCGGCTGATTTGTTATATCCATTGGCCATAGCCTGGGTCGGATTTGGATTGTCCTTCCTGTTTTTTTACACGTTGGGAAAACGTCTGGGTTGGCCTAACAGATTGATTGGCTGCTTAATCATAACTGCTGGTTTAGGAAATACTTCTTTTGTTGGTTTTCCAATAATACAGGCACTTTATGGAGATGAAGGACTTAAGACAGCAATTATGGTAGACCAGCCAGGAACTTTCGTAGTAATGGCAACATTGGGATTAATCACAGCGACACTTTTTGCCAAAGGCGATGCCAACCCAAGACAGATTGCAACTAAAATTATACTGTTTCCACCGTTTATAGCTTTTGTTGTGGCTTGCACTATGAATGTGCTGCATTTCGATTTTATTGAGCTTTTTCAAAAAGTTTTCCAAAAACTTGGAGGTACTGTAACGCCTGTCGCTTTGATTTCAGTCGGACTTCAACTGAAAGTAGATAAAGAAAGCCAACACTGGAAATTTCTCCGCTTAGGCTTGCTGTTCAAATTAATCATCACTCCGGCTATATTCTTTTTGGTTTATCGCCTGATTTTGGGAGGCAAAGGTTTGACGGTCGATGTCTCTATTTTAGAATCAGCTATGGCTCCTATGATTACCGGGGCGATATTGGCATCAAATTATGGATTGAAACCTAAATTGAGCAGTATGATGGTTGGAATCGGTATTCCGCTTTCTTTTGCAACTATTGCCTTATGGTATTATATTTTAACCCACTTTTAAATGGATACTTCTTTAGATACGGCAGAAAACAAGATCTTGCACAAAACCATTTATTCTATACTGTTTTCTATAAGTTTTGCTCATCTGCTCAATGATTTAATTCAGGCTATTATTCCGTCGGTTTATCCAATTTTAAAGCAGAATTACCATTTATCTTTTTCCCAAATCGGGCTGATAACTTTTGCTTTTCAGCTATCAGCTTCATTATTACAGCCTTTTGTAGGTTATTATACAGATAAATATCCAAGACCTTTTTCACAGGTTTACGGGATGATTTTCTCTTTATTGGGTGTTATCAACCTTTCGTTTGCAAATAACTTCTATTGGATATTATTATCTGTTGTATTTATTGGAATCGGATCTTCTATTTTCCATCCTGAATCGGCCAGAATTTCCAATATGGCTTCGGGCGGGAAAAGAGGTTTAGCCCAATCCATTTTTCAGGTAGGAGGCAATTTCGGAACAGCATTAGCGCCTCTTTTGGTTGCCCAAATTGTAGTTCCCCATTCACAACGCTACATATTATGGTTTGTAATAGCTGCTACAATTGCCTTGGGTATTATCAGCAAAATAGCTTTTTGGTACCGTGATCATTTGGTCTTCAAAAAGAATAAACCAGTTGTTTTTGCGGATTTCCACAATCTTTCCAAAAGCAGGGTGAAATGGGCAATAGCTATTTTATTGATTGTTATTTTTTCTAAATTCTTTTACACAGCCTGTCTTTCCACATATTATACCTTTTATATTATTGATAAATTTCATTTAAGTATTAA
>CAMFLD010000200.1 GCA_945957245.1 uncultured Flavobacterium sp.
TAAATACAATCAGATCCCACTAATCCACTCTTTTGAAACTACAAACTGTACAGTAGAATATCATGGATTTGATAAGCAACTTGATTTGATTAAAGTACCTCAGCCCCAGGGGACTAAAGTTCAACTGGGAGATAGCGGAGCTTTCCTCAATTATAAACAAATACAACCGCAGGGAGAAATCATACTAAAAGGGATGGTTGTCGCAGTCAGCGATAATTATGCTTACATCTTCCGCTATATAAGTTAATAATTCCACCGAAACATAAAATCAATTAATTATGAAAAATTTTTACTCATTGCTATTATCTCTATTTTTGGGATTCAGCGCAAACGCACAAATTGAACTACATTTTGATAAAAAACATATCAAAGTAAAGGCAAATGAAGACCATAAGGATAAAATCGAATTTTATAGTGCCGATAACACTAAGCTGTTTGAATACAACAAAAAAATCCTGCAAGACAGTGGTAAAAAACAACTTAACAAGGACAAGAAAAAGCTACCTCCACTCGACTTTACAATCAATAGTGACAGAACAAAGATAATGTTAACTTACAACAATCAAACTGTTACCCTGTTGTTCAAAGACAATTCCTTTGAAGAGCAGAATGACAAAACCGATGTTAGCAAAAAAGTGGTAGTATATTCTCCTGATGGACTGCAAACTGTAGTTGAACTGGAAGGAGACACCGACAAAATTACCTTCTACGATGGCGATGTGACCAAAATGAATTTAAAACCTATTAAGGAAGAAAAAATTGATGCCGCATTTTTCAATGGCGATGATTTAGCGCCCATTACAATTGGCGGTTATATTTTTAAAAAAGACAACGCCAAAAAGACTCTTACATTTTTTTCAAAAGATGGGACAACTAAGATTAAAACCCTGAAGTTTAAAGATAATAAATTGTCACTATATACTTTGGCCGACGAGCTTCCTATATTTAATATTACTACAGCAATTGAAACCAAAGTATCATGCAAGACATGTACAGATGATACAATAAATAATGTAATGTATAGCTTTAAATCAAATACAATAACTCATAATTTTAAAACAAATAAGAGGAAAATAAAAAACCACGTTTGGGTAACCAATTCCATGGAGTTTTTAATTACCGGTTTCAATCCTTTTAAATATGATGTATCGCTGAAAGACGAACAGAAAAATTATAATACACAACAACCGGAACTTTTCACAAAAGAATTCACAGTTTCAGAATTTCCAAAAGCGGCCAAAGCAAAAGAAACAACTGATGAAAGAATCAAAATAGAATTTGTAATGACACAGCTGAAAGCGCAGCTCAAGATTAAATTAAAGGAATTGAAAAATGCCAGCGATTGTTACAATCCCTGTGATGATGTTGGTAAAATAGTTACTGAAATAGATACATTCATTAAGAAAATCTACCCTGACTATAACAATGATTTGGTTCTTTTCATGAAGAAAAAAATGACTAATAATTATAAGGAAGATGACGATGATGATAAGAAAAAGCTGATAGAGTTCAATGAAGTATTAGATTTTTATAAAGAACTGGTTACGACTCCGCTCAGTGATTATGTTTATAAGATACCTTACGTAAAAAATGTTGACGAATATGTTTTTAAACTTAATATAACTCCAAAAAAAGATAGCGGCGCAACTGCAAGAGTCTTAAATCAGGAAATACCGGTTGTAGTGTTGGGCGGGTTTAAAGTCGATTTCAGCACTGGCCTTTATTTTACCTCACTGATTAATGAAAAATTTTCACTCGTAAAAGATAGTATAGTTGTTACTGGAAGTAACCCTATTGAATACAACAAGCGTCAAAAAATAATACGGGAAAATGGTTCCAACCGTGACTTTGGATTATCGGCTTTGATGCATATTTATACCCGCCTGACCACTTGGGTTAATCCTGCAATTACTATTGGTGCCGGAGCTACACTTAACGAAAAACCAAGATTGCAATATCTTGTTGGTGGCAGTTTGATATTCGGCAGGAATGGGAGATTAATTTTTACCTATGGTGCAACAATGGGATACGTAGACCAATTAAGTTCACGTTACAAAGACATGTATAATTCCGATGGCAATTTATATGTTTCCCAATATGATAAGGACGTTTCTCTTAATAAAAATTTCAAGATTAAACCTTTCTTCTCAATAACCTACAACATACCCATATTTGGAGGAAAGATAGAAGAAGTAACTGGCATATCTGACGATGAGACATCAGGTGATACCGCTAAAAAAGATCATTCCGAAGAGAAAGGCGGTAAAGCAGATGACGGAAAAGATAACTCAGACAAAAAGGCACTGAAAAAAGCAATAAAAATTTTGGATAAATAATAATTTAATTGAAATAGCCATGGAAATTGAAGTACTATTGCCCGCTGACAGGGCAAACACGGGAACATTAACATTAAAGAACAACAATGGAGATGTCATTGCCGGACCCTTTCAGGTTCTTGGAAAAGGCATTGGAGGAGATAATACGATGAATATGGATGCAGATACCCCTTTAGGTGGTTATGTACTTCCTGAACGACCTTATTTAAGTCCAAAAACAGATGCCAAAGGAATAAAATCTTATGGTACGAACTCCAGAATAATAATCTCTCCTGTTTCCGGAGATGCTTTAGCTGCAACTGCAACGCGGGAAATGGACAAAATCAGGATCCATGGTGGTGCTCCTAATCCAACAACAGGCGACCTAAGACCTACTCAAGGCTGTTTAAGGCTAAGTAATGAAAATATGAAATCATTATTGGATGGTTTAGCATTTGGTGCTTTTGCTGAAACGGTTTTGAGCGTTAATTATGGAACACCTACAGATATGCAGATACCATCAGTAAGAGTTTCGGTTACCGAAGCGGATTATGATGAACCAGACAATACTCCTGATCCGGAACCAACAAAGAAACCTTTAGAGCATAAAGACAAAGAGACTAAAGAAGGAAAAGAGGGTAAAGAAGGGAAAGAAGGCTCGGATGGAAAAGAAGGTGAATCCGACGGTAAAGAAGATTCAGACGGAAAAGAAGGAGAATCGGATGGAAGTGAAGATTCTGAAGGAAAAGAAGGGGAATCTGATGGAAAAGAGGGCGAGTCAGACGGAAGTGAGGATTCGGAAGGTAAGGAAGGAGAATCTGATGGTAAAGAGGGCGAGTCAGATGGAAGTGAGGATTCGGAGGGTAAGGAAGGAGAATCTGATGGTAAAGAGGGAGATTCCGATGGTAAGGAAGGTGACAAAGATGGACTTGAGGGACCCTTAGGCTAATCAATCGCCATGAGTAACATTTTAATTATCAGAAAAAACAACATTGAAAACTCAATTTTGTGCAAAGTGTTAAACGATATGAATTTGAGTTATATAGATGTTAATCATCCATCTGAAGTAAACATTGATCTTTTAGATTCAGGTCAGAAAGATTTTATATGTCTGCTTAAAAGCAGGCCACTGGCTCATTTTGACAAAATACTGTATTTAAACTATCCTTCAACGATAAGTGATGCTTTTCCTTCATCAGATGATATCTTTCTGCTACAAGAGCGGACCCAATCATTTTTAGCCTGCTTGTATCAGGTTGAAAAACGTAAAATTATCAATAATGGCTTTGTTTTTAGGTGGAATAAAACTGTACTAAACAATTCCTACTATAAAAGATTTTTTTCAAAATTTGAAATCGAGCTTGAGAATGACCATTCTATTACGGAAAATAATTCCAAGCGCTACCCTATTGTGATTACACAAAATAAAAATACGCCGAATTATGATGACTTACTGAAGGAAAAAATCTTTCGAATTGGGAAGTTATTTTTAATTGAGCATAAACTCGATTGGTGTGTAATTTTTTTGAATGATGACAATAAGAGCCGCATTTTGAATATCATTGTTGATTTTCATTACCTCAATTATGATTTGACAAAAGAAATACTAATAGACATATTATGATTTTAGCAATAGGATATACAACAGAAAGAACCTTCAAACATTTTGTAACCAATTTAAAAAAAAAAGATACTTCTCATAAGATACTCGATTTGAGTAAGCTAACTGAGGTAAATGAAATTAGGATTGTCGATTTTTATAACGAACAGAACTTAATTGTGGAAATTGATAATTTATCTTTTAATTTCTCAGAATTTAGTTCTTTCTACACCAGGTTATTCTTTACTGATTTAGGTAATCGTGAATTAAACATTTCATTTAGTAAAATGATAATGTCAATCTATTCATTTTTGCAGTTGACCAACAAATTAGTAGTAAATAAACCGTCTTCGGGAGATTCCAATATAAATAAGTTTGTACATTCGGTAATATTAAAACAATATGGCTTTAATACTATCCGGTCTGTTGTAAGCAATAGTCCTTCAGTAATGTCGGGAATTTTGAATGCCAACAGCGAATGGATTGTCAAAGGCAGTTCGAGTATGAAAACTAAAGTTGTTGCTGTCGAACATTATATTTTAAGCCGATTACTTAAATTACAAAATTCACCCAGTTTGTTCCAGCCCAAAATAATAGGAGATAACGTTAGGATTCATTTTGTAGGAAATAACTATTTTGCTGAAAGAATAATTTCCGAACGTTTGGACTACCGCTTTTCTGACGATGAGACCAACCCCAATAGCTATTTTCCAATCGAACCTCCCAAAGATATAATTACAAAATGTAGGAATTACTGCAAAGCGGAAGAACTGTATTTTGTTGGATTTGATTTTATCGTAAATGATAATAACTGGGTAATTTTAGAGTGTAATACCATGCCCGGTTATGAATCTTATGATAGAAGATGCAAAAGTAAAATATCTGAAGTACTAATTGAACTTTTGACAAATCCGGCTGTACATCTTGACTCTAGTTCTGAACAAGAGAAAACTATGATAACTAGAGAGCCTTTTATTCCAAGTTTCAATCGTCCAAAAGTAAGTTTCTTGTAACAATAAGATAATCAGGTTAATAATTCACATAATGACTTTGTATTATACGCTTTAAATAATTAAACAATTGCTTTTATTCACCCAACCAAGTTGATGTTTTGTGAAGACCTGTAAAATTTCTAACAACGAAACAAAAAAACCGCCCCTCACGGGGCGGTTCTTCATTACAGTCCTCAATTTGAATTAAGCTGAAAGGGTTTGCTTTTTAGCATCAATGGCTGCCATAAAAGCTTCCACTTCTGCAATTTCTTGGTTTACCCTCGCTAAATCCATTTCCTTTTCCAGCAAGGCAACCACGCCGTAACTTTCTTTGCGGTTCTCCAGTAAGAACTTTTTATACTCCAATCTTGTTTTTTTGTTCAAAGCGTCCTCTTTAGAAGGCCCTTCCGGTAATACGGAGATTATGGTATCCGTGGCTGCCATTTCGGCTAATACTCCCTGCAGCACCGCTTCGAGTTCCTGCGAAGTTTCGGCAAACTTGGTGGTTAAACGTTCTTCCGAAATCTTTTTATACGTCAAATCGGCTTTTTCTTTTGCTGCCCAGGCCAGCAGCGCATCACAATCAGATACCTGTGTCAGGTTGTTCACTGAATAATTCATTCTGTAAAAATTTAAAGGTTATTAATGCCTTCCGGAAAACCAAAACCTGTGCCAAATTCCTACAAATGTAATTTTTTAAGAAATATTTAACAATGCTATTCTTTATTAAAAATCCATAAATCATTTAGTATCATCAATTAAACCCAAAGATTTGTAT
>CAMFLD010000201.1 GCA_945957245.1 uncultured Flavobacterium sp.
CTATTCTTGCCATAATTATCCTTGTCTTTGTTTAAATCTAGGATTCTTTTTGTTGATTACGTATAATCTGCCTTTTCTGCGCACAATAATGCACTCGGCACTTCTTTTCTTAACTGATGCTCTTACTTTCATTTTTTTCAGCTTTTAGCTTTCAGCATTTAGCTGTTAGCTGTTAACACGTATTGGCTAACCACTAATAGCTAATTGCTAATAGCTTATTAATATCTATAAGTAATTCTTGCTTTTGACAAATCGTAAGGACTCATTTCCAGTTTTACTTTGTCACCAGGTAACAACTTGATGTAATGCATACGCATTTTTCCTGAAATATGAGCAATTACAACATGCCCGTTTTCTAATTCAACTCGGAACATAGCATTTGATAATGCTTCAATAATTGATCCGTCTTGTTCTATTGCTGATTGTTTTGCCATAAAAATTAAGCTACTGCTTTTCTATTTTTACCACTTTTCATCAATCCATCATAGTGTCTATTCAATAAATAAGAATTTATCTGTTGAATAGTATCGATAGCTACACCAACCATAATGATCAATGAAGTACCGCCATAGAACATTGCCCATGATTGTTGAACACCAAGACCTACAATAATAGCTGGGAACACAGCAATCAAAGCAAGGAATAATGCTCCAGGGAATGTTATCAAAGACATGATTCTATCTAAGAAATCCGCAGTTTCAACTCCGGGTTTAACTCCGGGGATGAATCCACCACTTCTTTTCAAATCATCAGCCATTTTATTTGTAGGAACAGTAATTGCCGTATAAAAGAATGTAAAAATTACAATCAATGAAGCAAAAACCACACAATACCATAAACCAAACATATTACTGAAAGTGCTTGCAATAGATTGCGAAGTTTCAGATTTTGAGAGGTTTGCCAAGGCTGCCGGTATAAACATAATTGCCTGAGCAAAAATGATTGGCATAACTCCCGCAGAGTTTAGTTTTAATGGAATCCATTGACGGTTTCCATCTTGTTCAAACTCTCCGGAAACGGTCCTTCTTGCATATTGTACCGGAATTTTTCTAACAGCCATAACTAAAAGTACACAAGCAATAATTACCAATAACCAAACAATAATTTCGAGTACTAACAACATAGGCCCACCATTATTATTGGTAACTTTAGATGTAAACTCCTGCAATAATGCTTGCGGTAATCTGGCCAAAATACCCACCATAATCAATAGTGAAATACCATTACCGATACCTTTATCTGTAATTTTCTCTCCTAACCACATAGCAAAAATAGTTCCTGTTGTAAGGATAAGAACAGACGAGAATAGGAATGCAAACGAATCAAATCCTAAAAGGAAAGCACTTTGCGGCAAAGTTCTGAAAAGGTTATAGATATAACCAGGGCCTTGAACCAAAGTAATTGCAATTGTCAACCATCTTGTAATCTGGTTTAACTTTTTTCTTCCACTCTCTCCGTCTTTTTGCAATTTTTGCAAATAAGGAATAGCTATACCCATTAACTGAACAACGATTGAAGCAGAAATGTATGGCATGATACCTAATGCAAATACTGATGCTTTAGAGAAAGCTCCACCGGTAAACATGTCTAGGATTGATCCTAAACCTTTGTCTGTCTGACCGGCTAAACTATGCAATTGAGTAGCATCAATACCAGGTAGGGTTACGTGCGCACCAAATCTGTAAACTAATAATAGCCCTAGTGTAACCAGGATTCTATTTTTTAGTTCTTCTATTTTCCAAACATTCAAAAATGATTCAAAAAATTTCTTCATTGTTCTTATGATTATAGTTCTACAGCTTCTCCACCAGCAGCTTCAATTGCAGCTTTAGCAGTAGCAGTAAATTTGTGTGCAGATACTTTTAATTTAGCTTTTAATTCTCCTCTACCTAAGATTTTAACGACTTCATTTTTAGTTGCCAAACGGTTTTCAACCAATACTGTAAAATCTACTGTATCAGTAACAATTCCATTATCAACCAATAATTGAAGCGCATCAAGATTTACTCCTTGGTATTCTACACGATTAACGTTTTTGAAACCAAACTTAGGCACACGTCTTTGAAGTGGCATCTGACCTCCTTCAAATCCAATCTTTTTAGAATAACCAGAACGAGACTTAGCTCCTTTGTGTCCTCTTGCGGAAGTACCACCTTTACCAGAACCTTCTCCTCTACCTAATCTTTTATTTTGATTATGTGTCGAACCTTCAGCAGGTTGTAAGTTACTTAAATTCATAACTATGATTGTTATTTAACTTCCTCTACGGAAACTAAGTGTTTAACTTTATTTATCATTCCAAGGATAGCAGGGTTTGAATCATGCTCTACAACTTGGCCCATTTTACGAAGACCCAAAGCCTCTAAACCTCTCTTTTGTGTAAGAGGGCAGTTGATTTTGCTTCTAACTTGTTTTACTAATAATTTTGCCATGATTTCCTTGAATTAACCTTTAAATACTTTCTCTAAAGAAATACCTCTTTGTTTTGCAACAGTAGCGGCACTTCTCATTTGTAATAATGCATCGAAAGTTGCTTTTACTACGTTGTGAGGGTTTGATGAACCTTGAGATTTAGATAATACATCGTGAATACCTACTGACTCAAGAACCGCACGTACAGCTCCACCAGCAATTACTCCGGTACCATGAGATGCAGGCATTAAATATACTGCAGCTCCACCAAACTTACCTTTTTGTTCGTGTGGTACTGATTGTCCACTCAAAGGAATTCTAACTAAGTTTTTCTTTGCATCTTCTACCGCTTTAGCGATTGCTTCAGAAACGTCTTTAGATTTTCCTAATCCGTGACCCACAACACCATTTTCATCACCTACAACAACAATGGCAGAAAAACCGAACGCTCTTCCTCCTTTTGTTACTTTGGTAACACGATTTACACTAACCAGACGATCTTTTAATTCAAGTCCGCTAGGTTTTACTATTTCTACGTTTTTGTATCCGTTATACATAATTTCTTAGAATTTAAGCCCAGCCGCTCTTGCGCCTTCTGCTAATGATTTAATACGTCCGTGGTATAAATAACCTCCTCTGTCGAAAGTTACTTCTGTTATTCCAGCTTTTGCAGCTTTTTCAGCGATCAGTTTTCCAACTGCTGCAGCTACTTCAATGCTTGTCCCTTTTACATCTGCTCCTTTATCTCTTGATGAAGCAGCCAATAAAGTAACTCCATTCACATCATCAATAAGTTGTGTATAGATTTCTTTATTACTTCTAAATACAGATAATCTTGGTCTTGCAGCAGTTCCGCTTACAATCTTTCTGATTCTGTATTGTATTCTTTGTCTTCTTTCAGATTTTGTTAATGACATAATGCTAATTTTTAAGCTGATTTACCTGCTTTTCTTCTTAATACTTCACCAACAAACTTAACTCCTTTACCTTTGTAAGGCTCTGGTTTACGGAAACCTCTGATTTTCGCAGAAATTAAACCTAAAAGTTGTTTATCATGTGACGTTAATTTCACAATTGGGTTTTTACCTTTTTCTGAAATTGTCTCCAACTTAACTTCCGGAGCTAATTCCATAACGATATTGTGAGAGAAACCTAAAGCTAAATCTAGTTTTTGACCTTGGTTAGAAGCTCTGTAACCTACTCCAACCAATTCTAATTCTTTAGTGAATCCTTCAGATACCCCAACCACCATATTGTTGATTAACGCTCTGTATAATCCGTGTTTTGCTCTATATTCTTTACTATCAGAAGATCTCTCAACAGTGATTTGACCTTCTTCAACTTTTACTGTTACATCTGCGTAATCTTGTGAAAGTTGACCTAATTTTCCTTTTACAGTAACTGTAGTATCGTTTACTTCAACAGTTACACCTGCAGGAATCGAAATTGGGTTTTTACCTATTCTTGACATGTTTAACTGATTTTTAGTATACGTAACAAATTACTTCTCCACCAACATTTAATTGCTTAGCTTGTTTTCCGGTCATTAAACCTTTAGAAGTGGAAACAATAGCAATTCCTAAACCGTTAAGGATTCTAGGTAATTTTGAAGCACCTGCGTACTTACGTAAACCTGGTTTACTAATTCTTTGGATATCTTTAATTACAGAGTCTTTAGTATCTTTATCATACTTAAGAGCGATTTTGATGGTACCCTGAACGGTAGTATCATCAAACTTGTAACTTAAAATATACCCCTGATCGAATAAAATTTTTGTGATTTCTTTTTTTAGATTAGATGCTGGGATCTCAACCACTTTGTGGTTAGCTCTCACTGCATTTCTAATTCTAGTCAGAAAATCTGCAATAGGATCTGTATACATATTTATAAAATTGCGGCAACGGTTTTCAAAAGAACTATTCTCCTGAACCTGAAGCCATTAAACTCTAATTTAAAGCAGATAATTGCACGGTTACCGGCAAAAATCCGGCAAATGTACAATTATCTGCTGAAATACCAACTATTACCAGCTGGATTTTTTTACTCCTGGAATCAATCCTTGGTTTGCCATTTCACGGAAAGTAACACGTGAAATACCGAATTGACGCATATAACCTCTAGGTCTTCCTGTTAATTTGCAACGGTTGTGCATACGAACTGGAGAAGCATTTTTTGGTAATTTTTGTAGTGCTTCGTAATCTCCGGCCTCTAATAAAGCCTTTCTTTTCTCAGCGTACTTCGCTACCGTTTTAGCTCTTTTAACCTCACGGGCTTTCATTGATTCTTTAGCCATGTCTTAATTCTTTTTAAAAGGTAAACCTAATTCTGCTAATAATGATTTTGCTTCTTTATCTGTGTTTGCAGAAGTTACGAATGTAATATCCAAACCTGAGATTTTGTTAACTTTGTCAATATCAATTTCAGGGAAAATGATTTGTTCAGTAACACCTAAGTTATAATTACCTCTTCCGTCAAAACCAGTAGCTTTGATACCATTAAAATCTCTAACACGTGGCAAAGATGATGTAATAAGTCTATCTAAAAACTCATACATTCTTTCACCTCTAAGAGTTACTTTGGCTCCAATTGGCATACCTTTTCTCAATTTGAAAGACGCAACGTCTTTTTTAGAGATTGTAGCAACCGCTTTCTGTCCGGTAACTTTTGTTAGTTCTTCAACTGCGTAATCTACCAATTTCTTGTCAGATACAGCAGCTCCAACCCCACGGCTCAAAACGATTTTCTCCAATTTAGGAACCTGCATTACGTTTTTGTAACCGAACTCTTCTTTAAGGGCAGCAATTACTCTGTCCTTATATTCTTGCTTAAGTCTTGGAATATATGCCATAACTATTATGCTTTAGCTTTTTTTGAATCTTTTTTAGCTCCGCCTTTAGCTTTATCTGCACCGCTAACCAAAGAAAGGTTAGAGATGTGGATAGGAGCTTCTTTCTTAACGATTCCTCCCTGAGGGTTTTTAGCACTTGGTTTCGTATGTTTCGACACCATGTTTACACCTTCAACGATCGCTTTGTTTTTCTCTCTGTAAACACGGATAATTTTCCCTGTAGCACCTTTATGGTCTCCAGCAATAACTTTTACCGTATCTCCTGATTTTACTTTTAGCTTTATCATCTTACTAAATAATTAAAGCACTTCTGGTGCTAATGATACAATTTTCATGAATTGTTTTTCACGCAATTCTCTCGCTACTGGACCAAAAACACGAGTTCCTCTCATTTCCCCTGCAGCATTCAAAAGAACACAT
>CAMFLD010000202.1 GCA_945957245.1 uncultured Flavobacterium sp.
TCCCCTATCATAATCCGAAAGAAAGAGTATTGTTTTATTATCCATCAACAGCGGTTTGCACTTGTTACCTTTTTCATTTGTAAATCTCCAAAATCGGGGCAGTCTTTGATTTTTTATGGTTTGAATTGGAACAGCCGATACTGCCTTATAGGTAATTGAATCCTTATTTTCTCCTTTTTCATTCCAATAAAAATAAGTCAGCTGGTTGTTTTTGAACTGAAAATCATAAATAAGTATTGGATTGCCTCCAATTGACAACGCTTCGCTTCGCTGTGGTGGGTCTTGCTTAAAAGAGTTGACGATAATGAAAGTTACAAAAGCCAATATAAAAGCCATGAAAACCCTTATTTTTTTTAACAATAAAAAGACCAAACCCACAAATAAAGCCAACAATAAAAATAATCTTAGATAAGAAACGGGAAATGACTTATCAATAAAAAATGATAGCGGCACATTACAGATAAAAAATATTATTACGCCAAAAGCAACTTTCTTCCCACTGGAAATATTGCTGTAAAGCACTGCCAGAAATGGAAATACCAACAAAATCAAACCATAAGTACTTCCGTATGGCGAAAACAAAAGCATTGCCAGTATCCAGAAGGAAAAGATGTAGAATACATCATCCTTTCTTTTTGAAACAAAAAAACCAAGGCTTAGCATTCCTATCTTAAAGGCTAATATAAAAGCTGGAAAATAAGCATCACCGTTTAAAAACGGCTTGGGGTTTTCGACAGCCTCATAAACGAAGCACCTTTTAAAAAACATAAAAACAGATTGGTAATTGTCCGCAAAACTGCTGGCTATTTCTCCATTGGATGCCTTAGGAAGCACTTCCTTAAGATAAAAAAACCAAATGTCGGTGCCGGTAAATAATAAAGAAATCCCTAACAATGAAATACTGAAAAACAGCACAGAGAGCAGGGCTTTACCCTGCCTTTTAAACAAAAGAAAAAAAAGTAACAGTAGTGGAAAAACCTTCAACAGGATGGCTAAACCCCAAAAGAACCCTGTAAATTTCCACCGTTTCTTTTCATATGCCAGCCAGCCTTCTGCCAACAGAAAGAACAATAGGAAATAAACCTGTCCAAACAAGAGATTGTTTTTTATTGGCACCAAAAACAAAATTGGGATCAGTAATGCAATTTTGGGTTTGATTTTATAAAATGAAAACAGCCTGTAAATACTGTAAAGAAATAAACTAATCGAAATAATATTGAAAATAACTTTTGCCATTAGGGCAGAAAGCAATGAAAAAGGCAAAAACAAAACCGCTAAAAAAGGCGTATTAGGTGCATAACTTGCAAAAACTCCATGACATCCGGAAGCTGCAATCGCTTTATTGAAAGGATACGGGAAATAGACGTTCGAATCAAAAGTACCTTCAGACAGAAACTTTCCCCCAAAATAATAATTACTGAAATCGTGTAAGGGAAAATTTATTGCTTTATAAGCATAGAAGCCGCAGAGCAAAAGCACTGGAATAAAAAAATAATATTTTGATATGGACGTTTTCAATTTATTCATTCAAATAATTTACTTCCTGTACTGATGCTTCCCTAACGCTGCCGGAAACAAGCAATCCCTGAAACGGAGCCAACGCTTCAACATCCTTTCTGTTGTAGAGATTCCCCAAAAAAGGAAACTCGTCATAAACGTGGGTTGGCAGCCCGTCAAGCATATCCTGAACCTGACTTATCGGTAAATTCCACTCCTGACTCAATCGCTCAGCCGAAGGCTCCATAAATGAAATATAAAGTAGCTCCGCTAATGTATGCTGCTGTGTCTGTGAAAAATCGACACCATCAACCAAACTCAGTTTGAGGTCTTCATGGTTCTGCCTGTAATTCAGAAGTAAATTATCCAACTCTGAAGCGCTCAAATAGCCCGGATAATCATTATTGGTATAAAACAAAGGCTGGATTGTCGATTCATGGCACCACATGCATTTGGCAGGTTTTCCGGCATTGGAATGCGTTTCATCGGCACTTTCTTTCCTATTGCCTTCTGAATCAAAAATGCCATACCGCAGCTGTCCGTTAGGCAGTAATTCGATGGTTTCATATTCGTAAATTTCATTGGTAGCCGGGTCAACTTCTTCCGAAATAAAAAGCTGGTTAAAACCATTCTGTTGTGAAAACTGAATAATTCTGTGTTCCAATGAAACTCCGGAATTATCAACATATCCTTTTTGCGGTAACAAAGTATATTGATTCAGAACTTCCGTCAGTGTATTCGGCACTCCGGAAATACCATAGTAATGTCCGGAAGATCCCAAAAGTAATGTTACAAACCGTCCTAAATCCACAGCATGCTGCGACTGGTACTCGTTTGAAGTTTTTATTTTTTCAACTAACTGTAAAACTTTTTGAGCAGCATTATCATTAAATCCCAGTTTTTTGATGTTTATAGTAATAATATTGTCTTGGGTGGAAAAACCACTGTTGGAGCTTGGCAATACAGCACCAACATAAGACAAAGCCCATTTCAGTCCAATTAACGATTTGTCAATATTGTCATCCGGATAGGCTTTGCTCCATTTCAGATTTACCGTAGATTCGGTTTCTATCAAATCGGAATAAGTATCATGTTCGCAAGAACATAATATCAAAACCAGGAGATATAACAGATACTTTTTCATCGTTGGGTTGTTTTTACCTGATAAACTGTAAAAGAAGTATTTTCCAATATGTTTTTGTCAAAACTTTTCATTTTTTCAATGCTGATACCGGTCTCTAACATATTCGGATTTGAAACCAGTTCTTTAACTTCAGGGAAATTTGAAACCAGAATAAAATCATTTTTCTCTGCAAATCGGCTGATCATTCTGCCCACTTTAGCGGTAGTGAAGTTTTCTTTCTGATAGCCATTTTCCAACACACAGTAACTTTGCTCTTTTTGAGCATCTAAAAAATAAACTTTTCTTTCAAGATAAGGGCTAATCATTGCACCGTCAGAGGTAACTGTAGCTATCTTTTGAGAATCAAGTTTATTTTGTTTCAAATAATCAACTACATTTTCGGCAGAAGTAAAAGGATACTTCAAATCAAAACCATAAGCTACAATTCCGCTCAGAAACTGAATTGAAACTATTACAAAGACTATCCTTTCTGCAAAAATTGGAATCTCTGAAGAACATTGACTTTTGGCAATCCACAAAGCCAAAATAAAGAGAATATATACCACACCATAAGACCTGATATTTCCCCGTTGGGTAACAAAAAAGAAAATCTGGATTCCAATTAAAGCCAAATAGACAAAAAAAACAATTCTTTTGTTTTTGTAAAATAATATCAAAGGCAGCAAATACAACAAAATCGTAATTACTATTACAATAGATTTACCAAAAGCGGTAAACCAATTCCTTTCCCAAAAATGAATCGAAGTAAAATCGGGAACCGTTAACAACCCTTTAAAAATTGAAATAAATCCCGGTGTTAGTTTATTGAGAAATACTGTTTCCGGTAGAGTATTGAAATACCAACTGGAATTGGTCGTGAAAAATTGAACAGCCAGTAACAGCAAACTGCTTCCAAATATCAGCAAACCTCTAACCATCGAGGCATTTTGGGGTTTCTTATTGTCTAAAACAAAATCTGCCAGAGTGAGTGCCAACATGGCAAAAACAAGCACTGAAAAAATGATATGGACATTAATAGCAATTGCCAGATAAAGACAAAACGAGGTAAACTTTTTTTCTTTTTCGGGATAAACCGAAACGGCCAAAAACAAAAATAAAATCCCCAGCATATAATTGCGGCTGATTAGGTTGTATTCAAAAACCATAAAATAGCCAAAGACGAACAGGGTTTTGAAAAGCCAATTAAAAGGAGCTTTTTTAAGAAAAACAAATACGGTTGCTGTTGCAATGACAATGTGTAAAAACTGCATCCAAAAAGGATTAAAAGTAAATCTGGTTATAAAAAACAACATCAAATCCCATAGAATTGGATGACCTTCTAAACGTGTATTTTGAAACAAATCAGTTAACGATGTACTGTCTCTTGCCAAAAGCCAGTGCTGGGATTCATCCAGCCAAAGTTCATGGTGCAAAATACCTATTAGGCTTACTGTAAAGTACAACAAGCTCAAAGAAATGAGGTATTTTTTATTTTCTGTCAATACTATTTATTTAATTTCATCATGCCTCCGGCAAGCCATGATTTTGTTTTCAGCTTAATTGCCCTGAGGCTGGTTTTTGATTTTTCACGGTCAAATTCTACTTCGCTTACCACTTTCGAAACAGCATAATTATAATATTTCCGGGAATAGGTCCGTTTGAAATCGATTTGTCGGTCTGTTGAACTTTCCCAATCGGGTTGTACTGTTATTTTATCTTCAATTTCATTGTATAGTGACGTGCCTTTAATCGGGTAAGCTACTGTAATTGTGTAATGCGTTGGTTTAGCTTCCTTCAGGTATTGAATGGTTTCTTCTATATCCTGCTCTGTTTCTCCCGGATATCCTAACATGATAAACGTTCCGGTTTCAATTCCCATTGCATTGGTATCCTGAATAATTTTCTTGACGTGGTTTACATCTACTCTTCTGTCCATAGCATCTATAATTTGCTGCGAACCGCTCTCCGCACCAATCCAGATTCGGAAACAACCGGCTTCTTTGAGTAGTTTTAGAATTTCCGGATTAAGGCGCTCTGCCCTGGTAATACATTCAAAACGAATTTGAGCATTTTGCTTTAGCACTTCTTCGTGAAAGGCTGTAAGCCATTTATGGCTAATGGTAAAAACATCATCAACAAACCATATTGCATCGGGATTATATTGGTCTTTTAGCATTTTCATTTCGGCTGCGACCAAATGAGCCGGCCTGCGGCGATAGCTTTGTCCATAAACTGCGGTACTGCACCATTTGCAGGTATAAGGGCAACCGCGTTGCGTGGAAATCGTCATCGAGCTTTCACCATGGTTCCTTTTCCAGGTATCAAGATACTGTTGCATATTGATAGCTTCCCGGTTGGGCAATGGCAACTCATCGAGTTCCCTAAATTTGTCTCGGGCTGTGGTTTGCACCGGTAAGCCGTTTTCCATAAAAGCAATTCCTTTTACCTCATGAAAATCACTATCATTTACGATAGCATTGTATAATTCGAAGGTGGTTTCCTCACCTTCGCCAATAACCAGAAAATCGGCTCCGGCTTTGAGGTAGTTTGTCACATTATAAGTCACATCAGGTCCGCCGAGTATAATTTTAGGGAAATTGAATTTTTCAGTTTTTAGGATTTTTATCAGTCTAATAACCTCAACCTTGGTCATAAGATTGGTATAAATGCAGATAATTTTGTGCTGTTTATCAAGGATAAAGTCAAGCTGTGATTGTTGGGATGAAAAAGTAGTATCAAAAACATCATTAGTAATACCTTTACTTTTCAGATACGCCGAAACATAAAGCAAACCCAAAGGCGGATAAGGCTTCATAATCTTCTGCTCCTTTGGATCATCCGATAAATAATAGGCATGTGTAAAAAGGATGCTCATCGTTTTTGTAAAGTTATGATGTAATGATCGGCATGTTTTGACAAAGGCGACCAACCGGAAATTACTTTATCCATCAGACCTAAAAATTTCAGCAACCTTTTTTTGTTCCTGAAAAAAGGCTCCATGTAAGAAGGTGGCACAAAAAAACCTCTGTCTCTTATACACATCTCCGAGCCCACGAGACC
>CAMFLD010000203.1 GCA_945957245.1 uncultured Flavobacterium sp.
CAGCTACTTATACCGTAACGCCTACTTCGGGCAGTTGTGGAGGATCAACGTTTACAGTAACAGTAACAGTAAATCCAACCGCGGCTATCACAGCTATGACTAATACAGCGTGCAGTGGTGTAGGTTTCACATCCACTCCGGCTAATGGTACTAATGGAGTTGTTCCAACAGGAACTACTTATTCCTGGTCAGCTCCTTCAGTAACAGGAGGACTTACCGGAGGTACTTCGGGCAGTGGTTCGAGTATCACAGGTACATTAACCAATCCGACTAATTCAGCTCAGACAGCTACTTATACTGTGACACCAACTTCGGGTGGTTGTGCAGGTGCTACGTTTACCGTGACAGTAACGGTAAATCCAAAACCGGCTATTACAGCTATGACTAATACAGCATGCAGTGGTGTAGGTTTTACATCTACTCCGGCCAATGGTACTAATGGTGTTGTGCCAACGGGAACTACCTATTCATGGTCTGCTCCATCGGTAACAGGAGGACTCACAGGCGGTGCTTCGGGCAGTGGTTCGAGTATCACAGGTACATTGACTAATCCAACAAATGCAGCTCAGACGGCTACTTATACCGTAACGCCTACTTCGGGTGGTTGTGCAGGTACTACTTTTACTTTAACAGTAACAGTAAATCCAAAACCAGCCATTACAACTATGACTAATACTGTTTGTAGTGGAGTGAGTTTTACTTCTACACCGGTTAATGGCACTAATGGTGTGGTGCCTTCAGGTACTACTTATTCCTGGTCGGCTCCATCGGTAACGGGAGGACTCACAGGCGGTGCTTCGGGCAGTGGTTCGAGTATCACAGGTACATTGACTAATCCAACAAATACAGCTCAGACGGCTACTTATACTGTGACACCAACTTCGGGAGGTTGTTCCGGGTCAACATTTACCTTGTCTGTGACTATAAATCCGGCATCATCTGCGGCAGTTATTTCAGGAACGGCCAGTATATGTTTAGGCTCTACGGCTAATCTCCAGGTTGCTATAACAGGAGGGGTTTCTCCTTATACGGTGGTCTATAGCGGTGGAACTATATCGTCTTATACAAGCGGAGCCAATATTCCGGTTACTCCAACAGGCACTACAACTTATACGATTACATCTGTTACCAGTGCTAATGGTTGTGTAGGTACCGGTAATAGCGGTTCTGCAGTACTTACTATAGATTCAACAACTTCAGTAAATGGCGGTGCCTGGTCAAATGGTTCTCCTGCTGCCGGTAAGTCGGTAATTTTTGATGGTACCAATATAACCTTAGGCTCTGACTTTACGGCTTGTTCACTTACATTGAAAAATGCGTCGGTTGTAAATGTACAATCCGGAACAGATGTAATACTGACCGGGGCTTTAACAGTTGAAGCAGGTAGCTCATTTACCTTAAATAATAATTCAAATTTGCTTCAGACTATACCATCAGGTATAACTTATTCGAATTCCGGGAATATTATTGTAAAACGCAATTCATCTGCTTTAAAACGCTTTGATTACACTTTATGGTCGTCACCAGTAACGGGTCAGGGGGTTTATGCTTTTACACCATCGACATTCAGTAACCGTTTTTATGTTTACAGAACGACTACGAATGTCTATAATAATGCTGATTTAGGCTTTAGCATTACCGGTTTAGATCCTAATGGTGTGAATGGTACAGACAGTAATAATGTTCAGTTTGCAACGGCCAAAGGCTACCTGATTAGGGTACCTTGGGATCATCCGACTGCGGCAACCATTTGGAATGGTCAGTTTATCGGAGTTCCTCATAATGGTGACATCACTTATACTATGACAAATGGTGGAGCAGGACAGCGGTTTAATTTGGTAGGTAACCCTTATCCATCGCCAATTAATATGACACAATTTGTTTCGGATAACAGTGCTAATATTACCGGAACTTTATATTTCTGGAGGGAAACGAATAATAATACATTAAACAATGCTTATTGTTCCTGGGCCGGTGGAACATTTGTTTCCAACAATGAAGCTCAGGTGTTTAATCCGAATGGTGTTATCAGAACAGGGCAAGGTTTCTTTGTAGAGGCTTCAGGTGCTGCAACAAGTCTTGTCTTTAAAAATAGTCAGCGTTCTTCAGATAATGGAAATCAATTTTTCAGACATAATAGTGTAGCTAATAACGCTGTAGAATATAACAGATATTGGTTGAACCTGACAAATGCTTCAGGAGGTTTTTGCCAAATGGCGGCCGGTTATATCGAGAATGCTACTGATGGGGTGGATATCTATGATGGTAAAAATATCAATACCGGAAATATCCTGCTTAACTCTGTGTTGGATAATTCGGATTATACTATCCAGGGAAAATCACTTCCGTTTAATGCTTCGGATGTTGTGCCGTTGAGCTATAAGGTGACGGATGCGGGTAATTACACAATTGCCATTGACCATGTAGACGGTTTGTTTACTGATGCTTCTCAGGCAATTATTTTAAAAGATAATCTATTGGCAACAGAACATGATCTTAAAACCGGACCGTATAATTTTGCTTCGACGCCAGGATCTTTTACTGATCGTTTCGAGATTATTTACCAATCTCAGCTTAGCGTTACTAATCCGGTATTTACTGCAAATAGTGTGATAGTTTATACTCAGGGCACTAATTTGGTCATCAATTCAGGCACTGCTATTATGAGTTCTGTTAAGGTATTTGACATAAGAGGCAGATTGCTTCAGAGTAAAACGGCAATCAATGCGAGCCAGACAGTTCTTAATTTTGACTCTGCTAATCAGGTTCTTTTGTTACAGATAACATCAGAAGATGGTACAACTGTTACCAAGAAGGTAATCAAATAAAAATATTAAGTTTTACATAAAAAATCCCTGCTAGCGATAGTGGGGATTTTTTATTTGCATAGTTTTTAAGGCTTAAAAAATCGATGAATTACTTCAAATTTTCCCAAAAAAACAGTTGAACGAGTTTAATTTCACTTATGACGGATTAAATATTTCTACTCTTAATCTTAACGTAAATTCGCATCATCAAATTTAGAATATAGATAATTTATTTATGTAAAAAATATTACAAATTATCGTAAAAAGTGTATTTTAACGAACAAAATATACATTTTGTCGATTATTTTTAACATTTGTCTCAAAATAATTATTAAGTTTGACTCATTAAAACACGATAACAGTTAATTAATTTTTAAAGATTTTTCAAAAACTAAGCATAACGATTAAAACTATGAAATTTAACGATTTGTCCCCAACGAAGAATGAATTCTCAAAAGCACTTAATAAAGAATTCAATAGTGTTATACTGTTTTTTAAATCATCTCCATTTAGACCGAAGGTATTTTGTTTTTACATCATTGCCTTACTGACTTATCATGTCTCACAAGCACAATGCAGTTATACAGGAAGTCCGCTTACACAAGTTGGTTCTACTTATACATTCTGTGTAGACAATGGAATGACTTATACTTCAGGAACAGTAAATTCAGGTCAATACATTATGGTAAATGTTGTTAAGGGATTTACCTATACCTTTTCAGTTGGAAATGTATTTACGTCGAATGAAAACTTAACCATCCTTGATGCTTCAACTAATGGAAATGTGTCTCCTGCAACCTATGCTTCAGGTGCTTCAGGTGCAACGATTTCGAACTGGGTAGCATCTTTGTCGGGACAAATAAAAGTTCTGCTTTCGAGAGGAAGCTGTTCCAATGCCAATGTTACCGGAGGTCCGATTACCTTGACTTTGAATGCCATAGGAAATACTCAGGATTCGCAGACAGCTTACGGTACAGACCAGTGGGTTGCTCATGTATACAATTGGACTGGTTCGCCGGCACCCGGAGGAACTTCTCCAACAACCCCTTCTACAACTACAGCGCCATTTACTAATGCCAGTTATGTTGGATACTATACAATTGGAACCGAATCTATTTCAGAAACATTTGGAGGTGATTATAATTGCTTTCCAGTTTATTCCAATGGTGTAGTGAGAACCAATATGTACACTGAGCAGTTTGCTGTTCGTTACAGAATGCGTTCTACCAAAACCGGATGTTACTCGTTGTCTACTACCGGTGATGATGGTGTGCGTGTGTATGTAGACGGAGTAAAGGTTTATGATGAATGGAAGGAACAATCACCTACAAGTTATTCTAATATATTATTGTATTTAAATGGAAATAGTGATATTATATTTGACTACTATGAAAACGGAGGACAAAATGTTAACAGTTTTAGTTTAACTCCATTTGATGGCGGTTCTAATACAATTGCACAATCTTCGGTAACAGTTTGCTCGGGAGTTTCTCCGGGAGCTTTGGATGGCTCAGCATATACCTACAACGGATCTTCAACAAATCCTACTATATCCTTCCAGTGGCAGTCATCGGCGGATAATGTTAATTTTACCAACATTGCCGGTGCTACCTCAGAGGATTATACTCCACCAACTCAAACTACGACAACCTCCAATGTAGTTCGATACTACAGACGAATCGTAACAGCTGCGGCGGCGACAGCTTCAGGCTGTACTTATACCAGTAATGTGTCTACTGTAACTACAAGCCCGGGAGTTCCGGCTACACCCGGAACCATTTCGGGAACAACAGCGCAATGTCCCTCTTTGTCAGGTCAAACATATAGTATAGCAGCAGTTTCAAATACTATTTCCTACAATTGGACAGTGCCTACAGGTTGGACAATTACGAGTGGAGCAGGAACAACTTCAATTACGGTAACTACTGGAAATTCTGGACAAAACGGAACTATCAGTGTGTCAGCCGTGAACGGTTGTGGTTCGAGTGTTGCCAAGACTTTGGCAGTAACAGTTAATGCTAATAATACTGTGGGTGCTGCTTCTTCGACTCCTACTGTGTGTATCAATACAGTTTTGACAGCCATTACCCATACTACTACCGGAGCTACAGGAATAGGAACTACTACCGGTTTACCGGCAGGTGTAACTGCTTCGTGGGCTTCAAATATGATTACTATCAGCGGAACGCCAACAGCATCTGGGACATTTAATTATTCAATACCATTAACAGGTGGTTGCGGAAGTGCGAATGCTACCGGAACTATCACAGTTACTCCTGCTAATACAGTTGGAGCAGCTTCTTCAGCACCTACCTTATGTATCAATACCGCTTTAACAGCTATTACTCATACTACTACCGGAGCTACGGGAATAGGAACTGCTACCGGTTTACCGGCAGGTGTTACTGCTTCGTGGGCTTCAAATACGATTACTATCAGCGGTACATCAACGGCATCAGGAACATTTAATTATTCAATTCCGTTAACAGGTGGTTGCGGAAGCATGAATGCTACCGGAACTATCACAGTTACTCCTGCTAATACTGCGGGTGCTGCTTCTTCGACTCCTACTGTGTGTATCAATACCGCTTTAACAGCTATTACTCATACTACTACCGGAGCTACGGGAATAGGAACAGCTACTGGTTTGCCGGCAGGTGTTACTGCTTCATGGGCTTCTAACACAATTACCATTAGCGGTACACCAACTGCTTCAGGAACATTTAATTATTCAATTCCGTTAACAGGCGGATGCGGAAGCGTGAATGCTACAGGAACGATTACTGTAAGAGCTAATAATTCTGTTGGAGCTGCATCTTCGACACCTACTTTATGTATTAATACCGCTTTAACAGC
>CAMFLD010000204.1 GCA_945957245.1 uncultured Flavobacterium sp.
TAGTTTACATAAAGATACCTTGTATTCAAAATATGGAACTTTTTACAGAGGAATATTATTGAAAACTAGAGTAACTAATTAGAGAATATCCATTCATTGAGAATAGAAATCTAAATGGAAAAATTGATAAACTTTGATTTGACCTATGAATAGGAAAATAAAAGTAAAATAACAATATTAATTTGTTTATTAATAATAGTTTTTAGCTGTAATGATAAAAAAGCACGTACTACGGGTGCAGCCTTCCCAATTTGGTAAACTAACTCCAATTTTCGCTATTTTGTTTCTCTTTTTTTCATGTAAAAAAGATGGTAACTTGAAAAAAAACAAGCTGTCAAATAGAGTTAAATATGAGAAACTGAATATTGGTTTTGCGGTAACAAATTATGAAGATGCAGAATATAATGTATACGGAAAAAGTCTTTCGACTTCAAGAATAGCCATCTCTAATAATGTTTTATTGTTAATGAGTGATAACGAATTTGATTCCATAAAACAAATGCAAATTTGGGTAAACGGGAAAGCAATAAAGACTAAACAAAACTTCAATTCTCTAAAAAAAAGATTTAAACTCAAAGAAATATCAATAAATGAATTTGTTAAAGAAAAAAATGACTCTATAAGTAGCCCTTGTTTTTCTAGAGATGATTTTAATAGTTATAGCTCTAGGAAGTTGAAAAATAACCTATTATTAAATTTCTACAATGGAAATTTAAAAAAAGACACTATTGTTTTCTTGAATGTTTGTAATAAATCCACCATAGAAAAAATCCCTATTCATTATGAAATAGGTGCCGCTTCTACTTGCCTTTTTTTACATGATATAACTGGTGATGGTATTGAAGAAGTTTTTGTTGGATATTATTTAGTAAATGGAAGAAATAACAATTACTCTGTAGTTGTAAGCAATGTATTTTCATTTTCGAAAAATGATTAAAATTGATATCAAAATATGATAAAATCTCTAAAATATTTACTTCTTATGGCTTTGTTTTTTATGGCTTGTAAAAATGATAAGTCAATACATAAAGATAATGATGAGAGCTTATTCTATTTTGATGTAGTTGGAAATTCAAATATTGATACCGTTGTTGTAGAAGACTCTAAGATAAATAAGTTAAACAAATCCATTTCTATTTACTTTAATGGGAAGAAGTCATTAATATGTGAGATAACACCACGAGTTGATTCTTCTTTTACTAAAACTTCTCCCAAAATTGAGAATATTTATCTTGAAGCAAATAACATTCAAACAAATACCAAAGGTTTAAGGGTTTTAAGCCGGAATACAGATATTAATCCAGAATATTTTTTCACGGATTTATATTTTAATAATCAATGGATAGTAAAAGAAGTAGGGTTTATGGATATAAGTTCTAAAAACACTTTTATTTGTAAAAAAGCGATTCAAAAAAGCATTAGGGTCTTTAAGAATAATGTAATAAACCCAAAAGCAATTAATCAAATATATTTCAATGGAACTTATTGTAAATAGTCTTTACTATGAAAACTGTAAATAGATTTTTGAATGAGAGTTTATTGGGTGACGGTTGTTGGTTTTATTTTGAATTTTGAATTCTAAATTTTGAATGAGTCGCTGTTGGTGTTCATTTCCAAATTTTCAAATCTTCAAATTTTCAAATCCACCTTTTTTTTTAAACATTCGAATCAATCCCGATAGGTGTTCTGACTACTTTATTTTTGCGGGTATTGGCTCTGATGGCGTAGTTTTTCTGCCAGGTTTCTTTGTTGACATAGCCTCGTTTGTGGTCCAGGTGTACGCAGATTGCAGAATAACGGATTTGTTTTGACTTGAGTCCCTTATTGAACAGTCTTTCGCCCAACTCTCTATCCTGCCCTCCGTACTGCATTTCCTGATTGAAACCGTTTACTTCGACTAAATCTTTTTTCCAGCCTGACGAGTTGTGTCCGTTCCAGGAAGCATTGGTTGGAGTAATGAAATTCAGGATTTTAGCGGATACGCCCGAAGCTAAAAATTTGATGTTTTTGCTGCTGGTTTTCAATCCTTGGGATTTTAACCATTTCAAATCGAAACAGTTTTGGGCTACAATATCTTCTTTAGTAATGGCTACCGAAATATCCATAGGAAGTTTGTAATAGCCACCTGAAAGGAAATAGCCTTCTTCTCTGTAATCGATGTGCGTTTGTACAAAATCTTCTCTCGGAATACAGTCGCCATCTGTAAAAATAAGGTAATCGGAAGTGGAGGCTAAAATGGCTTTGTTGAGGATTTGCGATTTCTGGAATCCGTTGTCTTCCTGCCAAACGTGAATAACAGGAATCGAAATTTCCTGACGAAGTCTGTCTATCAATTCTTTTGTAGCGGGACGTGAACCGTCATCGGCAATGATTATTTCAAAATCGGTAAAGGTCTGCACACTAAAGCCTAAGACGGTTTTTTCGAGCCAGGCTTCTGAATTGTAGGTACTGAAAATTACTGATGCTGTCATAAATTTTGATTTAATCGTTGCAAAATTACATATTTTGATGTTTATCTATCCCGAAATCGGTCCAGGTGATGTGATTTTTCCTGTTGAACTTTCGTACTTCAAGATTGTAGGCTACTTTTTCCTGATTGACATAGCCTCTTGGATGGTCAAGGTGTACGCAAATAGCCCGGTATCTAATTTGTTTTGACAATAAGCCGTTGTTGAACAGCCTCTCTCCCATTTCCCGGTCTTCGCCGCCATAATCGAGTCGTTCGTCAAAGCCGTTGATGGCTATTAAATCAGATTTGTAGCCTGAGGCATTGTGTCCGTTCCAGGAGCGTTTTGTTGGGGTAACCCAATTCATAAAAAGGGCAAAGTATTTACTTCTGTTCAGCTTAGTGACTTTAAAACTGAGTTTTAATCCCTGCTTCCTGAGCCATGAAATACTGAAACAGCGTTGTAACAGGATGTCATCGTCTGAAATGGTCTGTGAAATATGCATTGGGAGTTTGAAATAACCTCCGGAAAGGAAAAAGCCCCGTTCTTTTTCTTTTAAATGCTGTGCTACAAAATCTTTTCTGGGAATGCAGTCACCATCTGTAAAAAGGAGGTATTCTGAATTAGATTTTAGTATGGCCAGATTGAGTATTCTGCATTTGCGGAAGCCTTTGTCTTCGTGCCATACATGAATAATTGGGTGCATGAATTTATCCTGAAAGGATGCAATTGCTTCGGCCGTTTTACCGCTAGAACCATCATCTGCAATTATGATTTCGATATCCTTTTCGGTCTGAACGGAATAGCCCAGCAAAACTTTGCGCAACCATTCTTCTGAATTGTATGTGGATATAATTACGGATAGTTTCATACCTTACAAACATAAAGAATAATTCGGATTTTAAGCAAAAGTAACGGCATCGTTTTTGGACTCCGAAAAAAAAGTTAAATTTACAGCCCAGAAGCTAAAAGTCCATTTCATGTTTAAACATTACTTAATCACCCGATTCAACCTCAGAGCCGATTATTGGGATGTGACCAAAAACAATGAGCAACTGCTCACTGATGAATGGATGGACAACCGGATGTGGTTGTTTGAAAATTTCTGCTTCCCTTCTGTCGTTGGGCAGACGAATCAGAATTTTGAATGGGTTTTGTATTTTGATACGAATACTAAAGAGGTTTACAAAAACCGGATTATCAATCTGGTGGCTCCTCATGATAACATCAATGTGTTTTTTGTAGATGCGATGCCTTCCTTCATGCCGGAATTGCTTAAATATATAGCGGCGAATACTAAAGATGTGCCTTATATCATAAGCACCAGAATTGACAATGATGACAGCATCCATATCGATTTTATCAATGAAGTGCAGAAGCAGTTTAACCAACAGGATTATCGTGCGATCGATTTTATCAAAGGGTATTCGCTACAGATTGAGCCTATTTATATTTTGGGCAAAAAAGAACAGCTTTTTAATCCTTTTATCAGCCTGATTGAAAAAAATGACAATCCTAAAACGGCTTTTTATCAGGAACACCGTTTTTGGAAACGGGACAAAAAAGTAACACAGATTGGAGAAAAAAGGCTTTGGCTTTCGATTATCCACCAACGCAATAAGGTGAATAAGTTTGATGGTTATGGAAATGTAAAATGGAACAACATCCGAAAAGGTTTTACGCTTACCGAAGAGGCTAACCAACTGATTACTGATAAAGCGATTCCTTTTGGGGATTGGTTTTTTACCAGTTTCAAAAATCAGTTTTCGCAAACCTTTGAGCTGAATTTTAAACTCTTAAAAAGAAAACTTGGCTTGTATAAAGCTAAATAAAATTGGGTATGGCTATTGAATTAAAGCGTAAAAAGTTTTTAAAGGAACTCAGCAATTTAATTTTCTTTTGGTTTTTTGGGGTTGCCTTCTTTACCGTTTTCAGATTAATCTTCATTTATATTTTCCGTCAGAAGATTGAACACCACATCGGTTTTACCGAAATGCTGGATGTTATGCTGATGGGATTCCGATTTGACTGTACAGCAGTGGCTTATTTCCTGCTCCTGCCCTTTTTATTGCTACTGGTTTTGGCTCCGTTTAATCAATATAAAATTATTGAAACGACCAGAAAAGTGCATCAGGTATTGTTTGTGATTCTTTCGACACTGATTTGTGTCGTGACCATCAATTATTTTAAGGAGTATGGCGATCAGTTTAATCATTTTCTTTTTCTGGCACTGTATGACGACCAAAAAGCTGTTTTCAATACGATTATTGAATATTATCATCCGTTCCTGAACAGTTTTATCATTATTGTTTCTGTGGTACTGGGCTTGTTCATTTTTAGGTCCTTCCAGAATAAGAAAACCATTTATCAGGTTTTTAAAAAGATTCGTTTTAAGCGCAGTAAATATGTTTTTGCTTTTCTTGTGTTGATTCTCTTTGTGTTCGGAATCAGAGGTTCTGTTTCGTCTATTCCGGTTTTAAGGGAATATTCTGGGATTTCTACTGATAATTTTTTGAATAAAACTATTATTAATCCGTTCCGTTCCCTCAAATATGCCATTGGGGACTTTGAACGCCTGAATGAGCTTGGCGATAAAAATCCGTACATGGACGACAAAGCTTTTAAGGCGGCTTTTCCTCAGGATAAAGTTACTGATGTCGTAAAGAAAGTTGCGCAAGGACCTACTATTGAAAAGCCTAAACAGATTTTTATTGTGGTAATGGAGAGCTACGATTCCTGGCCTTTGATGGAGAAATACCGTGGGTTTCATTTTGCCGATAACCTGACAGCCATTGCTCAAAACGGAACGCATTTCAGCCATTTCCTTTCAGCCGGAAATACAACTATTGATTCTTTTGGGGCTATTATGACGAATGTCCCGAATTGTGGTATCAATCTTAGCCATGTAGGTACAACAGGACAACCTTTTGAAACCTCTATTTTTACACAGTTTAAAAAGTTGGGCTACGAAACGAACTTTTATTATGGGGGTTATCTGTCTTGGGAAAGTATCGGCGATTTGTCAAAACATTATGGGGTTGACCGAATTTATTCGGGAGTTGACGGTGGTGGTAAAACGGATACCGGCGGTTGGGGAATTGAAGATGAGAAGCTCTTTAATCTGGTAATGCAACATACGGATAAAAACAAATATTCGCTAAATGTAATTC
>CAMFLD010000205.1 GCA_945957245.1 uncultured Flavobacterium sp.
CCGTTACATCCCCGTGTTGGCAAAAAATGCCGGATTTTCACATATTGGTGAAAAGGTAGTAATTCACCAGGCACGTAAATATGGAGAATCTAAATTTGGGATGAACCGCTTCATCAATGGTTTCCTTGACTTGATTACAATATGGTTCCTTTCTAAATACGGAAAGCGTCCAATGCACCTTTTTGGTGCTCTTGGAGTAATTATGTTTATCATTGGGTTTCTTTCTACTTTTTTGATTATTACCATCAAATTACTAAAACTCTTTGTGTTCCACGAATCTACTATTTTGGTAACACAAAATCCTCTTTTCTATATTGCCCTCACCGCTATGATTATCGGTTCCCAATTATTTTTGGCCGGATTCCTGGGTGAAATAATATTAAGGACGAAAAACAACGAAGAACGTTATAAAATTTCTAAAGAAGTAAATCTGTAACATCTTTAGACCTGAATAAATTAAGAATATGCATATCGAAAAAAACATATTAGATAAAGTAAACGAATGGCTCACGCCTACTTTTGACAAAAAAACGCAGGACGAAATCACCGAAATGATGACGTCCTCTCCTAAAAACCTAGAAGAAAGCTTTTATAAAAATCTGGAATTCGGTACTGGTGGAATGAGAGGCATAATGGGTGTTGGAACCAATCGTATCAATAAATATACTCTGGGGAAAAACACTCAGGGGTTATCAGACTACTTAAAAAAATCATTCCCCGGTGAGCAACTCAAAGTAGCCATTGCTTACGATTGCCGTCACAACAGCAACACATTGGCAAAAGTGGTGGCTGATGTTTTTTCTGCTAATGGTATTCAAGTGTATTTATTTTCCGATATGCGTCCTACTCCGGAATTATCTTTTACAGTAAGATATTTAAACTGCCATGCCGGAATAGTTTTAACCGCTTCCCACAACCCGCCGGAATACAATGGTTATAAAGTGTACTGGCAGGATGGCGGTCAGTTGGTTCCTCCAAATGATGCTGAAATTGTTGATGTAATTGAAAAATTACGCTACGATGAAGTAAAGTTTGATGCTAACGAAAGCTTAATCCAATATATTGATGCCGATATTGATGAGGCTTTTGCCAAATCAACTGTTGAAAACGCAAGTTTTAATACCTCAGCTCAAGCCCGTCAAAATCTAAAAATCTGTTATACTTCATTACACGGAACTTCAATTAAAATGGTTCCGAAAGTATTAGAAAAAGCCGGTTATACCGATGTTAATATTGTTCCCGAGCAGGCAGAACCAAACGGGGATTTCCCAACCGTTATTTCTCCAAACCCTGAAGAACCGGAAGCACTTACAATGGCCTTAGCTTTAGCTGATAAAATCAATGCTGACATAGTTTTTGGTACCGACCCGGATAGCGACCGACTTGGTGTTGCCGTTAGAAACAATAAAGGTCAGATGCAATTGCTAAACGGAAATCAAACTATGGTAATTATGACTAATTACCTGTTGGAACAATGGAAAAAAGCAGGTAAAATAAACGGAAAACAATTTATTGGCTCCACGATTGTTTCCACTCCGATGATGCTCGAACTGGCTTCGGCTTATGATGTCGAATGCAAGGTAGGATTGACCGGATTTAAATGGATAGCCAAATTCATCCGGGATTTCCCTGAATTGAAATTTATAGGCGGCGGAGAGGAAAGTTTCGGGTTTATGGTGGGAGATGCCGTTCGTGATAAAGATGCTGTAGGAGCCATATTGCTGATGTGTGAAATAGCCGCTCAGGCTAAAGAAAATAACAGTTCTGTATATAAATATCTGGAACAGATGTATGTTGATTTCGGGTTTTTCAAAGAACACCTGATCTCGCTTACCAAAAAAGGAATCGAAGGCGCCAACGAAATCAAACAAATGATGGTGGATTTACGTGACAACCCAGTTTCCGAAATCAATGGACAACGGGTGATTATGGTAGAAGATTATCAAAATTCAACGGCAAAAAACCTTCTGACTGATGAAGTTGAAGCCTTAACAGTACCTAAATCCAATGTTCTGATTTATTATCTGGAAGATGGATCAAAAATCTGTGCCCGACCAAGTGGTACTGAACCAAAAATTAAATTCTATTTCAGTGTTAACACTGCCATAGAAAATCTGGATGAAATCCCGGCTGCCGAAGCGTTTTTGGACACAAAAATCAAGAATATCATTTCTGAAATGAAACTAAACTAATGGATGCCAATTTAAAAAAGCTTTTTCCTTTTGCTTTAAAATATAAAAGGCATATTTATTTAAATGTTGTCTTCAACATCTTCTATGCACTTTTTTCGACATTGCTGATGGTGTCTATGATACCAACGCTTAAAGTTCTTTTTGGTGATACAGAAAAAGTAACCACAGAGCCTGTTTACAAGGGTATGGGAAGCATAAAAACTTATGCAGAAGATTTTTTCAATTATAAAATAACAATGCTTACCGAGCAAAAAGGACTTGAGTGGGCTTTATTATTTGTTATTTCCATCATCATTACAACAGCTTTTTTAAAAAATATCACCAATTATTTTGCTTCTTATCATGTAACGAGATTGAGAAACGGGGTTTTGAAAGACATTCGGGAAAAATTATATCATAAAATCATTAGACTTCCAGTATCTTATTACTCTGAGAAAAGAAAAGGAGACGTCATGGCCAGAATGTTGGGAGATATTAATGAAGTGCAGAATTCTTTTTTCCAGATTTTAGAATTGGTCGTCCGAGAGCCATTAACCATTGTTTTCTCTATCATTACCATGTTTGTCATCAGTCCGAAACTGACATTTTTTGTTTTTGCCTTTATTCCCATTTCAGGGTTTATTATTTCCAGAGTCGGAAAAAACCTTAAGGCTAAATCGGTAAAAGCACAAAACGAAAATGGAATCTTCATCTCCATTTTAGATGAAACACTTTCCGGACTTAAAGTTGTAAAGAGTTACAATGCTGAAGATTCTTTTATGAAGAAATTCAATGATTCCATAAACCGTTTATTACATCTTAATAATAGCATTGGAAACAAAAACAATCTGGCTTCGCCAATGAGCGAATTCCTTGGAATTGTTACTATTGCGGTTCTACTTTGGTTTGGAGCCCAATTGGTTGTAAAAGAACATTCCATTTCATCGGCAACCTTTATCACTTACATTGCTCTTGCTTACACCATTCTTACGCCAGCCAAAGCAATCTCAAAAGCTTCTTATCAGGTTAAAACCGGACTAGCAGCTGCTGAGAGGGTTTTCTCTTTATTGGAACAGGAAAATAACATTACCGAAAGCCCTGATGCTGTTGATAAAAGATCATTTGAAGATAAGATTGTTCTTGAAAACATTAACTTCAAATACCATCATGAAAATGTATTAAAAGACTTTTCATTGGAAATACCTAAAGGCAAAACTGTTGCCTTAGTTGGTCAGTCCGGTTCCGGAAAAAGTACGATTGCCAATTTATTGACCCGTTTTTATGATGTGAATGAAGGGAAGATTCTAATTGATAACACTAATATAAAAGACATTACTCAAAAATCATTGCGTGATTTAATGGGACTGGTAACTCAGGACTCCATTTTATTCAACGATACCATTAAAGGAAACATTGCTTTGGGCAAACCTGATGCAACTGATGAGGAAATCATTGAAGCGCTTAAAGTAGCCAATGCCTATGAGTTTATCAAAGATTTACCGGAAGGTATCTACACCAATGTCGGTGATAGTGGCAACAAACTTTCAGGTGGACAAAAGCAACGTCTTTCTATTGCACGTGCCGTTTTGAAAAATCCGCCTATCATGATTTTGGATGAAGCGACTTCAGCATTAGATACCGAAAGCGAAAGACTAGTTCAGATTGCTTTGGAAAACATGATGCAAAACCGTACTTCAGTTGTCATTGCACATCGCCTTTCTACAATTCAAAAAGCAGATGTTATTGTAGTGATGCAAAAAGGAAAAATTGTTGAACAGGGCACACATGAAGAGCTTTTGGCGCAAAACGGCAACTATTCGAGATTAGTTTCAATGCAATCTTTTGAATAATTTCTAAAAGTAATTTATGAAACGTGAATATTTTGGAATGCTCTTTTTGATTGCTTTTGTAGCTTCAATTTTCATTGCGGATTCTTTTTCCGAAGAAGGAAAAGTAGCAGGTTGGTTGAGCAATTATATAGTTGTTTGGGTTATGATTGCTTTTTATGCAGGTCAATATTCCATGCGTTACCCTAAAAAATTCCAATAATTTAAATTGGTTTATAACTGTTTACTTTCCATTCTTTATCCAATAAATTCAAGTAGTGATACTCCAGGCTGTCTTCGGCATCGAATTCTCCATTTTTGTTGGTATCTTCAATTGATCTGAAGTAAAGGATATTTTTGGATTCGATAATTTTCCAATCAATTAATTCCTGAAAATCGGCAGAAAGTTTTGTGAATTTTTGCCCGGAAATCGTGCTTATATACAACGACTTAATATCATTGCTGTCTAATTTTCCATCCTTGTTGGTATCCATATCAGCCAAGGTATAAACTAATAACTGCTGTTTCGTTTTGTCTGCAAAGTTTTTTAAATAGGTAGCCGTTTCAATTAAAATTGGCTTATCTGTCAAAGCATAAATCGTATCTTTTCCTATTTCCTGAAACTTTAAATTTTTTAAATATCCTGTAATCTGGTATTCCCCATAATTGGAAACCGTAAAACTCTGATCTGAATCCGGAGCCGATTTGATTCCTTTTCCAGTTCCTGTAATAACTCCAATAGGATGAATCAAAAAGTTGGTTCCTTCCATATTCACCGGCAAATCTGCTATTTCAATTTGGGTCGTATCTACCGGTGGTTGCGGTTTTTCTTTGACTGAATTATCATAGCTGACTTTTGGTTTATCTGCTTCCTCTTTTTTGCAACTTGCTAAAAGAACAACAAATCCGAGTGAAATATAGAATGCGTATTTTTTCATTTTTGGAGACAAATTAGAAACAATCAAATATAGGACTTTTGATTGTAAATTCTATTCTTGTTGAATTTTATTAACATGAAAACATTTAGTAATGCCAAACAGAAATAAGCTAAAAAAAGATACCAATGATTATTGAAATAAGATTTCCTGAAGTTTTCTCTTTCCATAGTCTCACGATTTTCTCTTTCTAATTTTCTTTGTTCAGCCTCTATTTGAGGGTTGCCACAGGGTGGCTTTGTGAAAATTACCTCGCCATTTTTTCTGGCTTCACATATGCGTCGTTCCCTTTCCAGTTTTAATTCGCTTGGTGCTGCATTAATAACCAATAATTCATTGTCATTGAACATTCCATAGGTTGGCGTACCTTCAATTGTTAATATATCCAAAGCCCTTATGAAAACTTCGTAGTTCATTTTTCTTCCAAAATACAGCCTGATGCCTCCAACCGTATCCTTAATAGCATTTCTTTCCTTTAAAAGTTTTTGAAACCTTGACAATTCTATTTTGTCTGCTTCAAGCGAACCGTTAAAATAAAAACCATCAAATTTCCTTTGAAACATTTTAGGAAAATCAGCTTTAATTTTTTCAGTCATTTCTTTATCCGGAAGCCCCAAATCCATTGCATATTC
>CAMFLD010000206.1 GCA_945957245.1 uncultured Flavobacterium sp.
ATCGGCCATTACGGAAACGGAATGATAACCAATCATACAGTCGGTTTCATTAGAAGCAAGTTCCCATACCGGAAGTCTTCCGCCCTGTTCGTATTGTTTCAGGAAGGTATTGATAAAATCGGCTGTACGCTTCTTTTCGATTAACGTGTACAAAGGATGTGCTCCACGGAACGTGTCCCAGAGTGAGAATACCGAATAGTAATCAAAGCCTTCTGCTTTGTGAATTTGATTATCCCTGCCACGATACTTGCCATCGATATCCTGGGCAATATTGGGTTGCACCATCGTGTGATACAAAGCGGTGTAGAAAATGGCTAATTTGTCTTTGCCGGCCTCTGTAATTTCAATTTTGGAAAGTTGTTTATCCCAAAGGGATTCTGCATCTTTTTTGACTTTATTAAAATCCCAACCCTGAATTTCAGACATATTGAGTTGAGCACCTTCGTAGCCGGTTGGTGAAAGAGCTACTTTTACAAGGATTTTTTCGCCTTTTTTAACCGATTTGGAGAAACTTAAGGCCAATTGGGTTCCAGCAAAGAATTTGTCCGTGTTTTTGGCTGGGGCTATTCCGTTGTTCCTGATCTTGTTGATTTGCATCGGAACATTGAATTCTATACGTGCAAATACATATTGATCTTTAGCCCAGGCTTCGCTCCTTCTGAGGATTTCTATAGTTTTGTTGTCAATAATCCTTACTTCTCCCTGAAGTAATTTATCCCGGTGATTTAAATCAAGGATAATGTTTGCCTGTCCGTTTTTGTTGAATGTATACTCATGAAAACCTACCCGTGTTGTAGCGGTAAGTCTTACGTTGATATTGTATTTATCCAATTTTACTGCATAATACCCCGCTGATGCCTTTTCATTAGCATGAGAGAACGTTGAGGCATATTCTTTTGGATTTAGATTAGGCTCTCCCATTGTAGGCATCAGCATAATGTCGCCATAATCGGTGCAGCCTGTTCCGTTTAAGTGGGTATGTGAAAATCCGTAGATGCTTTTGTCATCATAGTGATAGCCCGAACAGCCATCCCAACTTCCGTCTATCCTTGTGTCTGGTGATAATTGTACCATTCCGAAAGGAACTGTTGCTCCGGGATAGGTATGTCCGTGTCCTCCAGTACCAATCATTGGGTTGACATACTGGTGGTAGTTTTGGCTAAAAAGTGATGTAGTGAAAAAAGAGAGTAAAATTAAAAGTAATCTTTTCATCGTGTTGTTAGTTGCTGTGCCAATGATAAACTTGTTTTATTTAAGTTCCAGTTCCACAAAAACCGGTAAATGGTCTGATGGATATCTTAAATCTTTTGAATCGCTTAAAACGGCATATTTCTTAACCTTGAAGGCATTGTTTTTGGAAAGGAAAATATAATCAATAAGTGCAGTAACAGCTTCATTGTGCTTAAAGGCATTGAAACTACCGGTTGGGCCAAAAGGTTTTTGTTCTGAAATTGCCCGACTGTCGTCCATTTCTTTTTTGAGGTTGATGATTCTTTCTTCTTTAGGTTCTGAATTAAAATCGCCCATTAGAAACACCGGATAGTTACTGGTATTGTATTCTTTGATTTTGGAAAGAATGAGTTTAATGGAATTGTTACGTGCCAATTCGCCCATGTGGTCGAGGTGTGTATTGAAAACCCAGAATGTTTTCTTGGTTTGGCTGTCTTTGAATAAAGCGTAAGTGCAAACCCTGTTTAGTGCGGCATCCCATCCTTTTGAGATTTTGTCTGGGGTTTCGGAAAGCCAGAAGGTATTTTGCTGTACTACCTTGAATCGTTCTTTTTTATAAAATATATTGGATGATTCGCCTTTTCCTTCACCGTCCCTTCCTATGCCAACATAACTGTATTTTGGAAGTAAGGTTTGAATATCTGTTACCTGATGCGGGAGGGCTTCCTGGATTCCGAAGATATCGGGTTCATAAAATGAGATTTGTGATGCCCAATATTCTTTACGGTTAGGCCAGGCATTTTCACCATCAGAAGCGACATCCAGTCGGATGTTGTAGGTCATCAGTTTTAGATCCTGTGCCGAAATGGATACCGAAATCAATATAAGTAAGGCGGTAATTTTAAGCTTCATCGTGCTGTTTGTTTATTTTATTCTGCATTGGGCATAGCCCTTCAAATATACGCAATTTGACACAGAATCCCGGAACTTTAACGAAATCTGCGTGAGCGATTGCAGAGGTTACCGTGTAACCCGGAAAGCGCGGTCTCGTCCTTAGACGAGACACGCCCAAAAAGAAAACGCACCCGGGAAGAGTGCGCTTTATTATTGGATACTGTTTTATTATTTCATACTTGCTTTGAGGTATTCCCTGTTCATACGGGCAATATTCTCTAATGAAATTCCTTTAGGGCATTCGATTTCGCAAGCTCCGGTGTTGGTACAGTTACCGAATCCTTCTTCGTCCATTTGGCGTACCATATTGAGCACACGTTGTGTAGCTTCAACTTTACCTTGAGGAAGTAGGGCGTATTGTGATACTTTGGCTCCAACGAAGAGCATTGCTGAACCGTTTTTACAGGTGGCTACACAGGCTCCGCATCCGATACAGGCTGCTGCTTCGAAAGCACGATCGGCATCGTGTTTTGGAATTGGAGTAGCATTAGCATCGATGGTTCTTCCTGAGGTGTTTACGGAAACGAATCCTCCGGCTTGCTGGATTCTGTCAAAAGCACTGCGGTCTACGACTAAATCCTTGATTACCGGAAAGGCTTTGCTTCTCCAAGGTTCTATATAAATTGTGTCACCATCTTTGAACATACGCATGTGCAGCTGACAGGTTGTAATTCCTGTATCGGGTCCGTGTGCACGTCCGTTGATGTATAAAGAACACATACCGCAGATTCCCTCACGACAGTCGTGATCGAATGCTACAGGCTCTTTTCTTTCGTTTACCAGTTGCTCGTTTAATTGGTCTAACATTTCTAAGAAGGAACTATCTGTAGAAACATTGTCCAATTTATAATCTTCCATTCTCCCTTTTTCTTTAGCGTTTTTTTGGCGCCAAATTTTGAGTTTTATATTGATCGTTTTTTTAGAAGCCATGGTGTCTATTATTTATAATTTCTAGCTGCAATTTTGATAAATTCGTATTTCAATTCTTCTTTGTGAAGCTCTTCTTTACTGATGTCATTTCCTTTGTATTCCCAAGCTCCAACGAATTTGAAATTTTCGTCATCACGAAGTGTTTCTCCTTCTGAATCCTGATATTCCTCACGGAAATGTCCTCCGCATGATTCGTTACGCTGTAATGCATCCATTGCCATTAATTGTCCTAAGTCCATGAAGTCGGCCACACGCATTGCTTTTTCCAATTCCGGATTCAATTCTTCTGCGCTTCCCGGAACATAAACATCTTTGTAGAATTCCGCTTTTAGATCTGCTATTTCGTTGATTGCTGAAGCTAAATCTTTGGCGTTTCTCCCCATACCTACTTTATTCCACATGATGTGTCCTAATTGTTTGTGGAAATGGTCTACTGATTTGCTTCCGTTGTTATTTAAGAACCCGTTGATGGCATCTTTAACTCTTTTCTCTGCTTCGTCAAACTCTGGTAAGTTGGTTGGAATTTTTCCGGTACGGATATCGCCTGCTAAATAATCGGAAACCGTGTATGGCAATACAAAATATCCGTCTGCTAATCCCTGCATTAAAGCGGAAGCTCCAAGACGGTTTGCGCCATGGTCCGAGAAGTTTGCTTCTCCTGCTACGAAACATCCCGGAATAGTAGATTGCAGATTGTAATCAACCCAAACACCTCCCATAGTGTAGTGAACAGCCGGATAAATTTTCATCGGAGTTTCATAAGGATTCTCGTCTGTGATTTTTTGGTACATGGTAAACAGGTTACCGTATTTTTCTTCTAACCAGGCTTTACCTAATTTGGTGATTTCTTCAGCGGAAGGATTGTGGTTTCCTTGAGCATAAGCTGCTTGTTTTCCTTTGTTTTGGATTTCAGTTGAGAAATCAAGATAAACTCCTTCATTGGTATCATTAGCTTCGATTCCGTAACCTGCATCGCAACGTTCTTTTGCCGCTCTGGACGCTACGTCACGAGGAACAAGGTTACCGAATGCCGGATATCTTCTTTCCAAATAGTAATCTCTATCTTCTTCTGCAATTTGTGTTGGTTTTAATTTACCTGCACGTATTGCTTCGGCATCTTCTTTTTTCTTTGGCACCCAAATACGTCCTGAGTTACGCAACGATTCTGACATCAATGTCAGTTTTGACTGATTCGTTCCATGAACCGGGATACAGGTTGGGTGAATCTGAACGAAACATGGGTTTGCAAACAGCGCACCTTGTTTGTGTATTTTCCAACTTGCTGTTACATTACTTCCCATTGCATTGGTTGACAGGAAATAAACATTTCCGTAACCTCCTGAAGCGATGATTACTGCATGTGCTGAATGTCTTTCGATTTCTCCTGTTACCAAATTTCTCGCTATGATTCCACGGGCTTTTCCGTCTACTTTAACTAAGTCCAGCATTTCGTGGCGGTTAAATTGCTGCACTCTTCCTAATCCGATTTGACGTGATAAAGCTGAATAGGCGCCAAGCAATAATTGTTGTCCTGTTTGTCCGGCAGCATAGAATGTACGCTGAACCTGCGTTCCTCCAAAAGAACGGTTGTCCAGCATTCCGCCGTAATCACGGGCAAAAGGAACTCCCTGAGCTACACACTGGTCAATAATATTAGCTGAAACTTCAGCCAAACGGTGAACATTGGCCTCACGGGCACGATAGTCACCTCCTTTTATGGTGTCGTAAAATAATCTGAAAGTACTGTCGCCGTCATTTTGGTAATTTTTTGCAGCATTGATTCCTCCCTGAGCAGCAATGGAGTGTGCTCTTCTTGGGGAATCCTGAAAACAGAATGCTTTTACATTGTAACCCATTTCCCCTAATGATGCAGCTGCCGAAGCTCCGGCCAAACCGGTTCCAACCACGATAATATCGATTTTTGGACGGTTATTTGGCGCTACTAACCGTAAATGATCTTTATAATTGGTCCATTTATCAGAAATTGGACCTTCAGGTATTTTTGAATCTAGTTTCATCTGTTTCTTTTATTTCTTTTTAAAACGGAACGTCTTGAGCGTTTCATTTGAAATTATTGATTAAAATGATGGTATAAAGCAATAACGATAAATCCGAACGGAACTATTATCGCAAAAGCATATCCCAATTTGTGTAATCCTCTTGAAAATTTATTGTTGAATCCAACGGACTGCATGGAGGAGTTGAAACCATGCCATAAGTGTAATGCCAAAAGTACAAAAGCAAGACAATACAAGCCGGTACGTACAGGGCTTTCAAATTTATGCACCAATTCTGGGAAATACCTTGTTTCATCAACTGGCATTCCTTCAACGTACTTGTAAACCATTTCCGGAAACCAAAAATCATAAAAGTGCAATCCCAAAAACGCCAATACCACCAAGCCAGAAATAATCATATTTCTGTCTCTTATACACATCTCCGAGCCCACGAGACCGAGGCTGATCTC
>CAMFLD010000207.1 GCA_945957245.1 uncultured Flavobacterium sp.
CCCATGAAACTACGCCATCTAACCTTCCTACTAATTCCTGTATTCTGGTCTTGCAGCAGCAGCGATAATTATGTTGATCCATATGCCAATGTGAAAGCTACTTTTGGCACTAAAATCGATTTAGACAATCTGGCTAATTATGCCAATCAAACCATTCCGGCTTACATCACTAAAGACAACACTGCGGGAAATCCTATAACTGATAAAGGAGCTACCTTAGGCCGGGTTTTGTTTTATGACAAAAGTCTGTCATCAAATAATACTATTTCCTGTGCCAACTGTCATCAACAGGCTAATGCTTTCAGTGATACTAATGTGGCCAGCAATGGTGTAAACGGAACTACCGGACGCCACGCAATGAGGCTTATCAATGCACGATTTGCCAACGAGAGTAAATTCTTTTGGGATGAACGTGCGGCAACGTTGGAATTCCAGACCACCCAACCCATTCGTAATCATAACGAAATGGGATACAGTGGTGCTAATGGCGATGAGGATTTTAACGGTTTAGTTACCAAACTCAATGGTATAGGTTATTATAAAGAGCTTTTTAAGTTTGTTTATGGCAGTGAAGAAATAACCGAATCTAAAATCCAGTTAGCTTTAGCTCAATTTGTAAGAAGCATCCAATCTTTTGACAGCAAATATGATGCAGGAAGAGCTCAGGTTGCAGCAGACAACCTGCCTTTTCCTAATTTCACTAATCAGGAAAACCAGGGAAAGCAGTTGTTTATGGCTCCACCGCAGTTTGATGCTACAGGTAATCGCACAGGAGGTGGTGTAGGTTGTGCCGGATGCCATGCTGCCCCGGAATTTGATATAGCTCCTAATTCAGGTAATAATGGAATTATTGGAGTATTGAACGGAACAGGAATAGACATTACTAATACCCGTGCTCCTTCCCTACGTGATATTGTGAAACAAAATGGAGTGCTTAACGGACCTTTGATGCATACCGGAGTTTTTACTGACCTGCAGACCGTTATTGGGCATTATGGAAACATTAATATTGCTCCGGGAAATACTAATCTCGACCCTAAACTTAGACCTAATGGTTTTGGACAACATTTAAATTTTACTTCACAGGAAGTAAATGCGCTCATGGCCTTCCTAAAAACACTTTCCGGTTCTAATGTTTATAGCGATGTTAAATGGTCGAACCCGTTTTCAAATTAATAACATCAGGCAAAGCCTTTAAGATAATAGATAGTTTATTTAAGTAGGTAAGGTAAGTTATGAGCTATCTAGAATGAAACTCCCGATAATGTAGGGAGTTTTTTATTATACTATAAATAAAAAAGCCCCACAAATGTGAGGCTTCAAATTATTATGTGAATAGGAAAATTATCCCAATACTTCTTTTACTTTTTTACCAATTTCGGCAGGAGAATCAACCACATGTATTCCGTTTTCTCTCATGATGCGCTTTTTAGCTTCAGCGGTGTCATCAGCACCACCTACAATAGCTCCGGCGTGTCCCATTGTTCTTCCTTTTGGAGCCGTTTCACCGGCAATGAATCCTACAACCGGTTTACGGTTTCCGTCTGCTTTAATCCATTTAGCAGCATCCGCTTCAAGCTGACCGCCAATTTCACCAATCATAACAATACATTTAGTTTCAGGATCATTCATTAATAATTCCACAGCTTCTTTAGTCGTAGTTCCAATAATTGGATCTCCACCAATTCCGATAGCAGTAGTAATTCCCAAACCTTGTTTTACAACCTGATCCGCAGCTTCATAAGTTAAAGTTCCTGATTTAGAAACAATTCCAACACCACCTTTTTTGAAAACAAACCCTGGCATGATACCAACTTTAGCTTCTTCCGGAGTAATAACTCCCGGGCAGTTAGGACCTATAAGTCTGCAATCTCTGTCTTTAATATAAGCGTAAGCCTTGATCATATCAGCAACTGGGATACCCTCAGTTATAGCAATGATCACTTTTATTCCTGCATCAGCAGCTTCCATAATAGCATCAGCTGCAAAAGCTGGCGGTACAAAAATAATAGATGTATCAGCTCCTGCTTTATCTACAGCATCTTTAACTGTATTAAAAACAGGCTTATCCAAATGTGTAGTCCCACCTTTTCCCGGTGTAACACCACCTACTACATTGGTTCCATATTCAATCATTTGGGTTGCGTGGAACGTTCCCTCGCTTCCTGTAAATCCCTGAACTATTATTTTTGAATTCTTATTTACTAAAACGCTCATATTTTGTGTTTGTTTATTGGTGTATAATTTTTGTGTTGCAAAAGTAGAAAATAGTAATTATTTATTGGCATCAGCCTATAGTTTTTTTACTATTTATAACTGACTCATCTGATAGCCCCGATAGAGCTTATTGTTTTTTAATTCCCAGATTACCATAAAGTGTGCTAAAAGCATTTCCTCCCTTGGATTTTCTATTGTTTTTACGTAATGTGAATAACGTACGGAAACCGTATTCCCTTCTTCAAAAATATGTGAAATACGGGCTTTTGAACGTACATAAGCTTTACCTAACTGAGACGTTAAATCAACAATATCTTTATGCTTCATTTTAATAAAGCCTTTACTGCTGTGCCATTCTAAAACTACATCATCATGCAGAAATTTGGAAACGGCTTCAGAATCCAGCAATATATCTGATTTATAAAAGTCCTGAACGATTTCTTTGGCGCTCATTTTATTTAAGTTTATTTAAAATTTCCGGTATTCTTTTAACGTTGGCCAACTGTTTTAGTTTTTCCCTGGACTCCTCTATTGGAGTGCCAAAATAACTCTTTCCACCTTCAACCGATTTAGTTACTCCGGTTTGACCCATGATAACAGCTTTGGTACCAATAGTGATTCCGCTGGTAGTACCCACCTGCCCCCACATGGTTACTTCATCTTCAATAACAACACAGCCTGCAATTCCGGTTTGGGAGGCAATAAGGCATTTTTTACCAATAATCGTATCATGTCCTACATGTACCTGATTATCTATTTTGGTTCCGGCACCAATAGTTGTATCTCCTGTAACTCCTTTATCAATGGTACACAAAGCTCCTATTCCAACATTATCTTCAATTACTACACGACCTCCGGAAAGCAACTGGTCAAAACCTTCAGGACGTTTTTTATAGTAAAAAGCATCGGCTCCTAATATAGTTCCTGAATGGATAATGACATTGTCTCCTATAATGGTATTGTCATAAACAATTACATTAGCATGAAGCAGACAGTTTTTACCAATAACCACATTGTGTCCGATAAAACAATTAGGTTGAATCACTGTACCTTCTCCTATTAAAGCGGATTCAGAAATGCTGACACTTGCAGCCACAAACGGACGAAAGTGTTTTGTGAGTTTATTAAAATCCCTAAAAGGGTCATCCGAAATCAGAAGAGCTTTTCCTTCCGGGCAAGTTACTTCTTTGTTAATAAGAACAATAGTGGCCGCTGATTCCAGAGCTTTGTCATAATATTTTGGATGGTCAACAAAAACTATATCTCCGGGCGTAACCACATGAATTTCGTTCATGCCTTCAACCGGAAAATCATCAGCTCCAACATAGTGGCAACCGATGATTTCTGCAATTTCTTTAAGTGTATGTATTTTGGAAAACTTCATATCTAATTTGAGAATTTGAAAATTTGAGAACTTGAAAATAAGAAAAACAATCTTCAAATTTTCAAAATCAATACCTTTTCAAATTGATTACACTCTTTCCATGTATTTACCTGTAGCGGTATCAATCTTAATTTTGTCTCCTTCGTTAATGAACAAAGGAACATTAACAGCTGCACCTGTTTCAACTTTCGCCGGTTTGGTAGCATTAGTAGCTGTATTTCCTTTAACTCCCGGTTCTGTGTAAGTAACTTCTAAAACAATAGAAGCAGGCATATCAACAGATAGCGGTAAATCTGTTTCAGTATTAATCTGAACCATTACGTTAGTACCTTCTTTTAACAAATCCGGAGCATCTAATACATCTTTATTTAATGTAATTTGTTCATACGATTCCACATTCATAAAGTGGAAGTCACTTCCTTCCGCATAAAGAAACTGGAAAGTATGTGTTTCAACACGAACTACGTCAATTTTGTGTCCGGCAGAAAAAGTATTATCCAAAACTTTTCCGTTGGTCAATGATTTTAGTTTTGTTCTCACGAATGCCGGTCCTTTACCAGGTTTTACGTGAAGGAATTCGATAATTTTATAAATATCGTGATTGAACTTTATGCATAATCCGTTTCTAATATCAGCTGTAGATGCCATTTTGATGTTTATTTTTGGTTATTCTTAATTTATAAATTTGCTATTTTAACTCTTAATAAGAGCCTGAGTATCCTTTCATAATACCTCTTGATGAGTTGCGGATAAAGTCAAGGATTTCATCACGCTCCGGAGTAGCCTCCATTTCACCTTCAATAATGGCCATAGCCTGTGAGGTATTGTAATTCTTTTGATATAAAATTCTGTAGATATCCTGTATTTCCCTGATTTTTTCAGAGGTAAAGCCTCTTCTTCTTAGTCCTACAGAATTAATCCCAACATAAGATAAAGGTTCTTTAGCTGCTTTGGTGTAAGGCGGAACGTCTTTACGTACCAATGAACCACCGGAAATCATAGCATGGTCGCCAATATGGATAAACTGATGAATTGCCGCTAAACCTCCAATGATGGCAAAATTACCAACAATCACGTGTCCTGCTAAAGCCACTCCATTTACAATGATAGCATTATCACCAATATGACAATCGTGGGCTATGTGAGCCGTGGCCATAATTAAGCAGTTGTTTCCAATCTTAGTCTGACCGGAAGCTATAGTTCCTCTATTAATCGTAACGCATTCTCTGACAGTTGTGTTATCTCCAATTATTGCAAGTGATTCTTCACCTCCAAATTTCAAATCCTGAGGAACTGCTGCAATTACGGCACCCGGAAAAATATTGCAGTTTTTTCCGATTCGGGCACCTTCCATTATGGTCACATTCGACCCAATCCAGGTTCCTTCTCCGATAACAACATTATTGTGAATGGTTGTAAATGGTTCTATAACGACATTCTTAGCGATTTTCGCACCAGGATGTACATAGGCTAAAGGTTGATTCATGTCTCTTTTGTTTATTGTTTTTTTGCGATTTGAGCCATCAATTCGGCTTCTGCCACTAATTTACCATTAGCATAAGCACTCGCCTGCATGTGGCAGATTCCTCTACGTATTGGGGTAATCAAATCACATTTAAATACTAAAGTATCGCCCGGCAATACTTTCTGTTTGAACTTCACGTTATCGATTTTCATGAAGTATGTTAAATAATTTTCCGGATCAGGAACAGAGCTTAAAATGAGAATACCTCCTGTTTGAGCCATGGCTTCAACAATGATAACTCCCGGCATTACAGGTGCTCCTGGAAAATGCCCAACAAAGAATGTTTCATTCATTGTAACATTTTTCATTCCCACCACATACGCTGTCTCTTATACACATCTCCGAGCCCACGAGACCGAGGCTGATCTCG